>JAFSEW010000059.1 GCA_017435525.1 Oscillospiraceae bacterium
CCATTGCTCCGGCACGACTTTTGCGTATTACAGAGGGGAAAATCTTAGCCAACTATCCCCATAACACTTCCAACTATCCCGGCTGTGTTTACATCAGGTTTTGTTTATGCTATCATGAAGCCACAGAAAGGAGGGGGAAATATGATCGTCATTGGAATTTGTGACGGCGAACAGACAGTCCGGAGCCTGCTTGCCAGTTATGTAGATCGCTACAAGGAGGAAACAAATACGCAGATCCAGCTGCTTAGCTATAGCACAGGCGAAAAGCTTCTGAAAAACTATATGCTCGATATGGATCTGATTTTTCTGGAGATTCCGCTGCGAAAGATGAACGGCCTGAAGATCGCAGAGTATTTGCGCAGATATGATGCGCGGGTCAGGATCGTATTTCTGACCACCGTTCTGACCTATGTATTGGAAGCTTACGATGTGGGAGCCAGCAACTATATTCTCAAGCCGCTGAGCTATGGAAAGTTCTGCAAAGAACTGGCACGCATCCATCAGGGATGGGAACAGAAGGATGAACGCTCCTTCCTTGAGCAGAGCAAGAACACTCTGCGCAAGGTTTATTTTCATGAAATCCGCTATATAGAAACCAATGGGAAAAATACGCTGATTCATACCGAGAAAGAATGCATTGCTAGTACCAGACAAATGAAGCAATTTGAGGCATTGCTTTCTGACTCGACACTGGTGCGTTGCCATGCCGGATATATTGTAAATCTTCGTTACTTCCATAAAGCAGAGGCATCCGTAATTACACTGATAGACGGGGCGCAGATTCCGGTGAGCCGAAACCGCCGGAAGGCTGTGCTTGCGCATCTTCAACGCTTTTATGGAGAAGAAACATGAAAAACCTGAAAGATAACCTGAAAGTGCTGTGGTGGTCGATCAAAATTGCATTCAGGATTTCTCCGAATGTGTTTCTGTTTTGGCTGATTTTCAGCGGTGCTGTGGCACTTTTACCCTCTGTAGCTCTGATCTGCAACCGAAACGCGGTATCTATCCTGACGGAATACCTGCTTTCTGGACAGGGCAGTTTTTCCGACATAATCCCCTCGATTTGCACCCTTGGCTTGATTCTGATTCTGGCGGGTTTCTCCCGCAGAATCAATGGTGATTTCCTGTATGCTGTGATGTATGACGATTTCTACTTCGGAATGCAGGAATACCTGATGGACAGCATTCAGAAAGTGGAGATTAAAACCCTACTTGATAAAGATTTTTATGATGACTACTGCTACTGTGTCAACCGCAGCGGCAGTCTGACCGACCTGATGAGCAGCGGCTGCATCTGCATCATGAAGAGCCTTTCCGCTATTTCTCTGATTGGTGTAGCAATTTCCGTATCTCTTCCTGTTGGCATTATCGCAACGGTCTGCTTTGCGGTATCCCTGGTGCTGAACCTTCGCTTTTCATCCAGACTGGTTGTCGATACGCTGGATCTTCGTGCGATTGAAGCAGAATCGATACATTACAGCGCAGAGATGAAAAAGCCCGGTGTTGCCAAGGAAATGCGTATCTACCAAACGCAGGCGTTCTTTCTGAATAAGTGGAAACAGGCCTTTGGGAAGGTGCAGGACTATTGGAGAAATTACGATCAGTCCGGCGTTAAACTCTCCTCCTGCGTCAGTATGTGCCTTTACACATCGATTTTGCTCATGCTGCTGTTTTCTGTTCTGCAATCTGCAAATGGAATGCAGAGTGTTGATGTTTTCCTGATGCTATATCTGTTGGGCGAAAGTCTTTCTGAGACAAATAAGGTGTTTTCCAGCTCGATCTTTGAAGCGCTTCGCGGTTTTCAGGCCCTTCGCTACCAACACCGCTTCCTGACAAACGTGCCGATGCATGAAGAGCGGCTGCTGGACAAAACTGCCATCGAGGAGACAACATCGCAGCAGCAAAGTGCCTCCCGGATTGTATTTGAAGGAAAGGATCTGCGTTTCTCTTATGATGGAAAGCATGAAGTTCTGCATGGCCTGAACTTCCAGATTCATGAGGGCGAAACAATCGCGCTGGTAGGCAGTAACGGCAGCGGCAAATCCACACTGGTGAAGCTGTTGGTGGATCTCTACCGTCCGGACAGCGGCGAACTGCTCTTCTACGGGAAACGCTACCGGGATTATCCCATCGGCAGCATCAATCAGAAGATCGGCATGTTCTTCCAGAATTTCTATCTGTTCCATATGTCTCTGCGGGAAAATGTCGGCTTCGGTAATATCAAGCATTTGAAGGACGATAACGCAATCCTTGCAGCCATGGAAAAGGGTGGTGCGATTCCCATTGCGGAAAAAGCACCCAATGGTCTTGAACAGATTCTGAAAAAGACGGTTATCAAGAGCGGATTGAATCTCTCCGGCGGCGAACAGCAGAAGGTTGCCGTTTCCCGTACGCACATGACGGATAAGGAAATACTGATCTTTGACGAACCTGCCGCAGCGCTGGACCCTATTGCAGAAATGGAACAGTTCCTGAATATCAAGGCAAAAGCTGCGGGCAGAACCGCCATCCTCATCAGCCACCGGGTCGGCTTTGCCCGCATGGCAGACCGCATTTTCGTACTGAACAAAGGCAATCTGGCCGAGGTTGGTACCCACGATGAGCTGCTCCGAAAAAATGGTGTCTATGCTGATTTCTTCCATCAGCAGGCGCAGTGGTACGAGACTTAAGGAGGCACGGCGATGAAGAATAAAAACACCTTGTCTACCTGTAAAATCCTCTGGAAAGCGCTGTGTATGGGGCTTCGGGTTAAAACGCCTGCATCTCTTCTGGTATCCATCCTGGCAATCCCTGCAGCGCTGATTCCGCTGCTGCTGTCAAAGCAGCTTCAGCACATGACAGATCTAATGGTTAGTGTGGCTACGGCGCGTGGTGCTGTTTTGGCGGATGTTGTGTCAGCATTCCTGCTGTTGGGTGTATACTTCCTGCTCCAGCTGTTTTTCCAATTCCTATCGGAGTATCATTCCATCAACGACAAGTATCGAACCAAGCTGTGCATCAAAGAATATGTGTTGCGGCAGGTCTGCACTGTCCACTATTCCTACTTAGAAAACCGCGATGATTTCTTTAAGCGCATTGAGTTTGCTGAATCCTATGCGGCAGATGAAATGTCTCGGAACATCCAGACGATATTTGTTGTGCTGCAGCAGCTTGTGTTATTTGCCAGCATCAGCATTGCCCTCTGGACAGTGCATCCCATTATCGTCCTTGTTCTGCTGATTACCAGCATTCCAGCCGCGATTTTGTCCTACAAACAGGCAGATGAAACCTTCCGCAGCCGGACAAAGTGGTGCGAAGAGGGAACCCTGGCCATCCACTTTTTCCATAAGTGTTCGTCTACGGACAGAGGCATTCAGGAAGTGCGGCACTACGAGCTTTTTGACTATCTGAAAGCCCGCTGGCGGGCTTTGGCGGATAGCTATATTTTCAAAAAGAATCAGCTGACAGCCAAGCACCTGAAAGCAAACCTGCTTGCGGATTTCCTGCGCAGTGCTGTGTATCTGGTGATCCTCCTGCTGACAGCATGGATGATCTATCAGGATCCTTCTATCGGCATCGGCGTGTTTACGCTGGTCTATACATTGTCGGACAAGCTGCAAAAGGCTACCGGAACCATTCTAACGAGCATCATGCAATTCTCTGCGAGCCTGTCCTATATGAAAGAATTCTTTTCTCTGGAAGAACTGGAACGGGAAGAAACAAAAGAATCTGCAATGGAAGGTACAGAACAGGGCGGCTCCATTGCGTTTGAGAATGTGTCATTCTCGTATCCCAATTCTGACAAAGAAGTTCTTCACAATATTTCCGTATCCATCCGCAGCGGTGAAAAGATCGCGATTGTGGGAGACAACGGCTCCGGCAAATCTACGTTCATCAGCCTGCTTACCGGTATGTTCCTACCTGATTCCGGCCAGGTGTATGTGGATCATCTTCCTGTGAATGAACATAAACAATTGCTGCGGAAACGAATCTCGGTTATCTTCCAGGACTTCGCCCACTATGAGGCATCCCTCCGGGAAAATATTACCGTATCGGATGCCTCCCAAAAGCTGTCTGACGAGAGAATCATGGAGTTAGCAAAGAAAATCCATGTGGAGGATGTGATTGAAGAGCAGGCAAATGGTCTGGATTCGCTGCTGGGCCATTTAAGCAGCAAGGGTAATGACCTATCCGGCGGTCAATGGCAGAAGATCGCGCTGCTTCGTGCAGTCTACCGCAGCAACACCAGCATAATGATCCTTGACGAGCCTACTGCCGCACTGGATCCTCTGGCAGAAGCAGAACTGTACCGTAATTTCGCACAGATAACCGGTGATCGCACGACACTACTGATTTCCCACCGTCTGGGTATCACAAAACTGGTAGACCGTATTCTTGTATTCCGTGACGGACACATTGTGGAAGACGGAACCCACCAAGAACTAATGGAACAAAAAGGCTATTACAGTGAAATGTATCAGGCCCAAGCATCCTGGTATCAAACGCAATAAATATTTCTCAGTAAATGGATCAGAAATCCCATAGGTTTGGGAACCGTACAACAGCAAAAGCCAAGCTGCAAAATAGCAGCTTGGCTTTTCTTGCTATGGATACTATATAGCAGAATCCTATGTTTTGAAGTGTGCTCTTACTATCAGAAAAATTGGGACTTGTTAATCTAAGTCAATCCAATATCTTTGATTGACTTCTCCATCCTCATCAACAAATTCATTTTCTAATATTCCGCCATTTTTCATAATGGATTTTGCTGAACCGATATTAGACTTATCGCAAACCATTAATACTTTATCAATCCCTAATTTTTTACATTCGATTAATGCTAAACGAATCATTTCGGTAGCATATCCCTTTCTTCTTTCAGATGGACGAATGCCATCTCCGATATGCCCGCCAAATTGTAATAGATAATCATTTAAGTAATGCCTGATATTTACGGCACCCAATAAAATATTCCTTTCAACATCCAATAAAAAGAATACCGAATCTGGCACTTTTCCGTCTTTTGGCTCTTTAATTTCTAAATTCTCTAAATAATTATCAAAGTCACGATAATCATTCTTGAAGATAGACCAGGGAGAATGATTGGTATGATTGATTTCTTGATCTAATCGCCACTCATCAATCATTTCTGACAGTTGAGGATAGTACTCTTTTGTTAATTTAATCAATCTAACATTCATTCTTTCTCACCTACAAATTCCAATGTATTTCATTCTTATGCTACCATAATTTGGCTACAAATGCAAGAACAGGCACGGCAGAGGAGACTGCCGTGCCTGTTGAAAGGGAATGTTTATTTTCTGCACAGATCAATAAAGTGCCGGAACAGGGGGAGCATGTTGGGCAGGTGTTCGCATTCTTCACCGATCATCCGTTCCGGGTGCCACTGGACACCGAAGATGGGAAGGGATTTATGCTCGATGGCTTCAATGACGCCGTCAGCGCTGAGGGCGGAAACCAGCATATCCCGGCCCGGATCTTTCACAGACTGGTGGTGGAAGGAATTGGTGGAAATAGCCTTACCGAATAAGCTGTGAAGGCGCGTACCGACCGTGACAGAAACCGGATGATGGTCGGATTCCTTCTGATAGATGGCATCATGGCAGCTAAGATCGGGAATCTCCTGGGGAATATCCTGCACCAGGCTGCCGCCCAGGGCTACGCTGATCAGCTGAATGCCCCGGCAGATGCCGAAAATCGGCTTACCTGCCCGGTAAAATGCATCAAAAAGCTTCAATTCCATAGCATCCAACGCAGGATCACAATCGACAGATCCGCGGTTTTCCTGGTCGTAGCAGGCCGGATCGATATCGCAGTTGGAACCGGTGAAGAGAATGCCGTCCGCCAGGGCTGCATAGTCTTCCGCATCGGCACCCGCTGAGATTACAGGGATGCCGCCGGCGGCGATCACCGCCCGGCAATAGTTGGACTGGCAGCGGTACAATCCGCCGACACTGAAATCGCTCTCACCGAATTTATGGGTAATGAGAATCACAGGCTTCATAGCGATGCTCCTTATGCGTCCTTGGGAACGCCCTTCATGGTGAGGCTGATGCGGTGCCGCTTTTCATCCACATCCAGCACAGCTACCTTTACGATATCGCCCACCTTCACGGCTTCGCTGGGGTGCTTCAGACGGCGGTTTGCCACCTGAGAGATGTGCACCAGGCCATCCTGATGGACGCCGATATCCACAAACACGCCGAAGTCGATCACATTACGCACGGTGCCGGTGAGCACCATGCCGGGCTTCAGATCCTTCATTTCCAGCACATCCTTGCGCAGAATGGGGGCGGGAAGGTCTTCCCGGGGGTCACGGCCGGGCTTACGCAGCTCCTTGGCAATATCGGTAAGAGTTGGCTCACCCACGCCGCATTCCGCGGCCAGGTTGGAAAGACCCTTTTCTTCCATTCGCTGATGCAGATCCGCAAGATTGCCGGGAATGTCCTTTTTGTTGTAGCCGCAGAGGGTCAGCAGCTGATAGGCAGCGGCGTAGGATTCCGGATGCACGCCGGTATTATCCAAGATTTCCTTGCTCTCCGGCACACGCAGGAAGCCTGCGCACTGCTGGAACGCCTTGGGACCCAGCTTGGGTACTTTCTTGATTTGCGCGCGGGAGGTGAAAGCGCCGTTTTCTTCCCGGTAGGCTACGATATTTTTGGCAGTGGCAGCGGTGAGGCCGGACACCTGCTTCAGCAGGCTCTGGGAAGCGGTGTTCAAATCCACGCCAACAGCGTTGACGCAGTCTTCCACCACGGCACCCAGTGCGGCATCCAGCTCCTTCTGGGGGCAATCGTGCTGATACTGACCCACGCCGATAGCCTTGGGATCGATCTTTACCAATTCCGCCAGAGGGTCCTGCAGCCGCCGGGCAATGGACACTGCGGAGCGCAGATTCACATCAAAATCTGGGAATTCTTCCGCAGCCAGGGGAGAAGCGGAATATACGGAAGCACCGGCTTCGTTGACGATTACATAACCGGCCTCGGGGAAATTCTTCAAAAGCTCAATGGTCATGGCTTCCGTTTCCCGGGAAGCGGTGCCATTGCCAATGGCGATATGCTGCACGGCATGCTTGCGCATCAGCCGCCCCAGAATATCAATGGCCTCTTCCTTCTTGCGCTGAGAGAAGGTGGGATACACCACGGCGGTATCCAGCACCTTGCCGGTGGCATCCACAATGGCCACCTTGCAGCCGTTGCGGTAACCGGGGTCCAGACCCATGGTGACGAAGCCCTTCACAGGGGGCTGCATCAGCAGGGGCTTCAGATTCAAAGCGAAATTGTGGATGGCACCCTGGGCAGCCATATCCGTCAGATCGCTGCGGGTCTCCCGCTGCACAGAAGGGAGAATCAGCCGGTCGTATGCATCCTCCGCAGCAGCACGGACAAAGGCGGAAACATGCATAGTAGGCTTCAGGGCATGGCGGCACACCAGGGCTGCGCCTTCGTTGCCGGGAAGGGTAATGGAAATTTTCAGGAATTCTTCCTTTTCGCCCCGGTTCAGGGCAAGAATCTGGTGACCCTGCAGCCGGGAAACCGGTGCGGAAAAATCGTAATACAACCGGTACACGCTGTCATTTTCCGGGTCTGCAGCCTTGGAAGTGAGAACAGCCCGGCGGCTGATCAGCTGACGCAAATCTTTACGAATGGCAGGATCATCGGAAAGATCCTCGGCGATAATGTCGGATGCGCCTGCCAGGGCATCTTCCACAGTTTCCACACCCTTTTCAGGATTCACATAAGCCTGGGCCAGTACAGTGGGGTCGCTGCCGTCCTGGGCGAAAATTGCCTGGGCCAGGGGCTCCAGACCCTTTTCTCTGGCCACAGAGCCACGGGTGCGGCGCTTCTGCTTGTAGGGGCGGTAGAGGTCTTCCACTTCTGCCTGGGTGGATGCGGCATCGATGGCAGCACAGAGTTCTTCCGTCAGCTTGCCCTGGGTTTCAATGGCGGACTTCACTTCCTCCCGGCGGGCCTGGAGATTGCGAAGGTAGGTGAGCCGTGTCTCCAGGGTACGCAGCACCGTGTCATCCATAGCGCCGTGCATTTCCTTACGGTAGCGGGCGATGAAGGGAATGGTGTTGCCCTCATCCATCAGGGCAATCACATTCTCGATATATTGTTGCTTCTGCCCCAACTCCTGGGACAAAATTTCTGCGATACTCAGCATAGTTGATTCCTTTCTTCCTTAGGATAGGAAAGCACCGCCGAAAGCGGTGCTTTGATGCGACAGGGGTCTATAAGCCGGGTTCTGTCTTGACAGCCATCTATCTAGCCCCGCAATTGCTCGCGGGATCAAGCCGCCTCCTCGAAGCGGTCGGGCAGACCTGTATGCTTCTCCACGGCGTTGCTACGGGATAGAGTTTACATCGTAAAAACCCATGTTACCATGGGCCGGGTGGGCTCTTACCCCACCTTTTCACCCTTACCTGACGGCGGTATTTCTCTGTTGCACTTGTCCTGGGGTCACCCCCGGCGGGAATTACCCGTTATCCCTGCCCTGCGTAGCCCGGACTTTCCTCATCCGCTGCCTTTCGGCATGCGTCCGCGGCTGTCCGACCCCGTCGCGTGACTATTGTACTTCATAGCGGTGGGATTGTCAAACATCTTGCAAATTCTTTTTCCAGAGGCTATACTATAAGCAGAATAAGAAACGAGGCGTTTATATGGCAACTGCGTTTGAACAATATTTTACTTCGCTGCGGGATAAGCATATTGCGGTGCTGGGTCTGGGCGTCAGCAATCGGCCGCTGGTGCGGCTGTTGCTGTCCTTCGGCTGCCGGGTCACCGGCTGCGACAGAACCCCCAGAGAGAAAATTGATGCCGAAGTGCTGGAATTGGAAAGCCTTGGCTGCAATCTGCGGCTGGGAGAAAGGTATCTGGATGGGGTGGAAGCCGATCTGGTGTTCCGAACCCCCGGTATGCATCCGGGTAACCCCGCCATCGTAGCACTGGCGCAGAATGGCGCGGAAGTCACCAGCGAAATGGAAGTCTTTTTCGAGGTGTGCCCCTGCAGAATTATTGCCGTCACCGGTTCTGACGGTAAGACCACCACCACATCTCTCATTGCGGCTATGCTGAAAGCCGCAGGGAAGAAGGTCTGGGTCGGGGGCAATATCGGCACGCCGCTGCTGCCTGTCTGCCGGGAAATCAGTCCTGAGGACATTGCTGTGGTGGAACTGAGCTCCTTCCAGCTGATGGATATGCGCCGCAGCCCCTCTGTGGCTCTGGTGACCAATCTGGCACCCAACCACCTGGATGTCCACAAGGATATGGAAGAATATGTGCAGGCCAAGAAGAACATTTTCCGCTTCCAGAAGGAAGGGGATATCCTGATCCTCAACGCCGACAATGCCATTACCGATTCCTTTACCGGCATCGGTATTACCAAGCGGTTTTCCCGGCAGCACAGAGCCAACGGTGTGTGGCTGGATGGCGATGTGATTCGCCGCGGCGATACGGCCGTGCTGAATACGGCGGATATTCTGCTGCCCGGTGTGCATAATATTGAGAATTATATGGCGGCAATTCTGGCTGTGGAGGGCCTGGTGGAGGATGCAACCATCTATCAGGTGGCGAAAACCTTTGGCGGTGTGGAGCATCGGATCGAACTGGTGCGGGTTAAAGATGGCGTGAAGTTCTACAACGACTCTATTGCCTCTTCTCCCAGCCGCACCATCGCCGGTCTGCGCAGCTTCCGGGAAAAGGTAATTCTCATTGCCGGTGGCTACGATAAGCAGATTCCCTATGACGAGCTGGGCCCTGAGATTTGCGCGCATGTAAAGAAGCTGTATCTCAACGGTGCCACAGCCGGGCAGATTCGTGCTGCGGTGGAACGCTGCGGCGGAGAAATGCCGGAGATAACAGACTGCGGTGACTTTGCTTCCGCGGTAAAAGCGGCGGCGGCAGATGCCCAAGCCGGAGATGTGGTGCTGATGAGCCCCGCCAGCGCTGCCTTTGACCAGTTTAAAAACTTCATGGTCCGGGGCGAGACCTTTAAAAAACTTGTGATGGAGCTGTGAGTATGGATATTACCAAAGTGACCCGGCCTGCCCGGAAGCTGCTGAAGCTGAAATATTGCGGCGCGGTGATTGTGGCTGCCGGTTCTGCCTCCCGGATGGGCGGCATCGACAAGGTGATGGCTCCGCTGCAGGGAGAACCCATGGTCAAGCGAACCATCCGCCAGTTCCAGGACTGCGATGCCATTAAAGAGATCGTGGTGGTGACCCGGGAAGACCTGATCCTGCCTATTATGAGCCTGGTGCAGGGAATGGATAAGGTAAAAGCAGTGGTAGCCGGTGGCGCAAGCCGCCAGGAATCCGTCAGTCTGGGTCTGAACGCCTTGTCTGATAAAGTGAAGCTGGCAGCCATCCATGACGGTGCCCGCCCCCTGATTACCTGGCAGGTGATCGACCGGGCAGTTCGGGCGGCCAACAGCTACGGCGCTGCTGCCCCTGCGATTCCTGTGAAGGACACCGTTAAGGTAGTGCACGGCGGCGTGGTGAAGGAAACACCGGACAGAAAACATCTCTATGCGGTGCAGACACCCCAGGTATTTGACATGGATCTGCTCCGGGGCGCATTGAAAAAAGCTGCACAGGACGGCGCGGAAGTCACCGATGACTGCAGCGCTGTGGAGCGGCTGGGTATGTCCGTGAAGATCGTGGAGGGTGACGAGCATAATCTGAAGGTCACCACCCCCTTTGACCTGGCAGTGGCGAAACTGCTTCTGGAGGAGAAAGTATGAGAATCGGTCACGGATATGATGTGCATCGTCTGGTCAGCGGCAGAGATCTGATCCTGGGCGGTGAGAAAATTCCCCACAGTCTGGGTCTGGACGGCCATTCCGATGCGGATGTGCTGCTCCACGCGGTGATGGATGCGCTTTTGGGTGCGGCTGCCCTGCGGGATATCGGCTGGCATTTTCCCGATACGGATATGCGCTATAAGGGCGCGGATTCCCGAATGCTGCTGCGGACTGTCCGGGAGAAAATTCACGCCGCAGGCTATCGGGTGGGAAATGTGGATGTGACACTGATTGCCCAGAAGCCGAAGCTGAAGGACTATATTCCCAAAATGATGGAAAATATTGCGCAGGACTTGCTGGTTTCACTTTCACAGGTCAATGTGAAAGCCACAACCGAAGAGCGGCTGGGCTTTACCGGCCGGGAAGAAGGCATTGCCTGCCACGCGGTGTGCCTGCTGGAAGACAATAACTGAACATTTTCGACCTCCCGGGCATAGACTGACCCGGGAGGTCTTTGCTATGTGGAACTGTTTGATTACCTTTCGTTCGATAACCTTTGTGCAGCGGGGACAGCGGGTGCTGGAAGATGCCGGGATTCGCTGCACATTGCAGCGAACGCCCCGATGGATGGAGCAGCAGGGCTGCGGCTATTACCTGAAGCTGAGAAATGAAGATTGCCGCAGGGGAACGGAATTGCTCCGGGCAAATCAGGTGCCCTTCCGGAAAGTTTACCGCCAGCGGGAAGATGCGTTGGAGGAGGTGACGATGCTGTGATCTATCTGGATAACGGGGCAACCTCTTTGCAGAAGCCGGAAGCTGTCAAACGGGCGGTACTGCGGGCCATGCTGCGCTGCGGAAATCCCGGACGCAGCGGCCACCGGGCAGCTATGGAAGCGGCGGAAACGGTATATCACACCCGGGAAGCGGCGGGAAAGCTGTTTTCCTGCCGCCCGGAACAGGTGGTTTTCACAACCAACTGCACCCATGGGCTGAATATGGCCATGGGAACGCTGGTAAGACCCGGTATGCGGGTGGTGATATCCGGCTTTGAGCATAATGCCGTGACCCGGACGCTGCACGCCATGGGTGCCAGAATCACAGTCTGCGGCAGAAAACTGTTCGACTGGGAGGATACGCTGGCGGCTTTTCGCAAAGGGCTGGATGCCGGGGCGGAAGTGGCAGTATTTACCCATGCGTCCAATGTATTCGGCTATGTTCTTCCGGTGGAAGACTTGGCTGCCATGTGCCGCAGATATGGTGTCCCCTTTGTAATCGACGCTGCCCAGAGTGCAGGCTCCCAGAAGGTGGATTTTACCGCGCTGGGCGCGGATTTCATTGCTATGCCCGGCCATAAGGGCCTTCTGGGCCCTCAGGGAACCGGTATTGTGCTGTGTAAGGATACGGTGAAGCCCCTGCTTTACGGCGGCACAGGCAGCCAGTCCCGGCTGCAGGAAATGCCGGCGGAATTGCCGGACAGGGCAGAAGCCGGTACGCTGAATGTGCCGGGCATTGCCGGCCTGGGGGCAGGGCTGGATTATTTGCTTAGAGAGGGCGTTGAGAAGGTTGGGGCACGGGAACACCGGCAGGCAGCGCGGTGCGCATCGTATCTGGAAAAGAGGGGCTTCCGGGTTTTTCGGGGCACCCATCAGTGCGGCACGGTGTCCTTTGTGCCGCCGGGGGACTGTGAGGAATTCGCGGCGCGTCTTGGGGAAAAGGGCATCGCGGTGCGCGCCGGGCTTCACTGCGCGCCGCTGGCCCATGAAAGCGCGGGAACGCTGGAGACGGGTACGGTGCGGATCAGTTTCGGATATGGGGCAAACAACCGGGAAACGGAAGGTTTTCTCCGGGCAATTGCGTCGGTTCACTAATTATTTTCAATTTGGCTATTGCTATCGGCTGCGCTTTCCGCTATAATAGAACAGATAATAGGGTTGTTATGCGGATTGCCCGATGAGGCACTGATTACCATACAGAAAAGGGGTAGAAGCCAAATGAATTATTTAGAAACGCTGATTCAAAAAATTGGCACCATGCAGTGGTCTGACTATCTGGATATTATTTTGGTAGCCTTTCTGATTTATAAGCTTCTGCCTATGTTCCGGGCTTCCGGCACTTCCCGGGTGGCCAAGGTGATTTTTGCGATCCTGGTGCTGGCCTGGTTTACAGAGACAGCAGAACTCAATGCCCTGAACTTCCTGATCAATCAGGTGCTGGCAGTGGGTCTGATCGCTGTGATTGTGCTGTTCCAGCCGGAGCTGCGCAGGATGCTGGATCACATCAGCAATATGAAACTGGATAAATTTTTCGGCGTACGGCGGGAGCAGTACGATATGGACCCCATGATCGCCCAGACGGTGTATGCCTGCGAGGTGATGAGCCGGGAGAAGGTTGGCGCGCTGATCGTATTTGAGCGGGACAGCCGCCTGGATGACTATACCAAGACCGGCACAGCCATCGACGGCCAGGTGTCGGAGCAGCTGCTGCGCAACATTTTCTTCCCCAAGGCTTCCCTGCATGACGGCGCGGTGATTATCCGCCAGGGCCGTGTGGCAGCGGCGGGCTGTGTGCTGCCGCTTTCTGACAGTAAGCGGCTCAGCGCGGATCTGGGTACGCGGCACCGTGCCGGTGTGGGTATGAGCGAACTGTCTGATGCGGTGGTGGTCATCGTATCGGAAGAGACAGGTGCCATTTCCGTGGCGGTGGGCGGTATGCTGAAGCGCCATCTGGCACCCCAGACTTTGGAGCGGCTGCTGCGCAACGAGCTCCATGAGGAAGATGAAAAGAAAGAAGAGAACCTGGTGCTGCTGCTCCGGCAGAAACTCCAGAAGTCCGTAAAGGAGGAGGGCAGCGATGCTGGAAAATAAAGTAGTCCGTTGGCTTGTGAGCTTTCTCGTTGCCTTCACATTGTGGTTCTATGTAATCACTGTAGTCAGCACCGAATACGACCAGTCCTTCTCCGGAATTCCGGTTTCGTTCCAGGGTGAGGCCATTCTGGAAGAGCGGGGACTGATGATCGTCTCGAATGAAACGCCCACTGTGGAATTGCAGCTGTATGGCAAGCGTTCCGACCTGAGCAAGCTGGATAACTCCAACATCACTGTGACGGTGGACGTTTCCAAAATCGGTGAAGCCGGGGAACATCAGCTCAGTACCGGAAACATTTCCTATCCCGGGGATGTGCGCAACGATGCCATTTCCGTGCTGAACCGGTCACCCAGCACAATCACATTGCTGGTGGAGCAGAAGATCAAGAAGGAAATCCCCGTAAACATCGTCTATACAGGCACTGTGCAGGAGGAATTCATCGCAGATAAGGAAAATGCCTTGCTGGATTACACCATGGTGTCCATTGCAGGCCCCGCTTCTACCATTGATCAGATCACCCAGGCGGTGATCGAAGTGGATCTGAACGACAAGAATGAATCCTTCAGCGATTCCTATACCTATACCCTTTGCGACAAGGCCGGTGCTCCTGTGGATGCGGCCTATGTGGAAACCAATATTGCTTCCGTCAATCTGACGCTGTATATCCAGAGAGTGAAGGAAATTCCTCTGGTGGTGACAGTTGTGGAAGGCGGCGGCGCAACGGAAAATACCACAGTTGTGGAGCTGAGCCAGCAGACTCTGAAGATCTCCGGCAACGATATGGTTCTGGAACAGCTGAACGAACTGACGCTGGGTACCATTGATTTGGCTGCCATCCCGGAGGATACCATCCTGACATTCCCTGTGGTGCTGCCTACCGGCGTTACAAATCTGAGTAATGTGGCAGAAATCCAGGTGAAGGTAAGCTTCCCCGAACTGGCCACCAAGACCTTTACTGTAACCAACATCAAGACCGGTAATATTCCTGCAGATATGGAAGCCGAGGTGCTGACCCAGTCCATGCAGGTGACCCTCCGGGGTCCCAAGGCACTGATCGGCCTGCTGACGCCGGATGATTTGATCATTGTGGTAAATCTGGCAGATGCCCAGCCCGGCACCTTTACGGTAAAGGGCAATGTGGTGCTCAGCAGCCAGTATTCCGCCTGCGGACCTATCAAGAGTGACAGTGTCAGCGTGACGCTGCGCAGTACGCTGGAGGCACAGACCGATGACCCAGAAGGTAATGGTTAAAGCCTGCTACCCCGACGGTACAGCACTGGTGCTGCATCTGCGGCAAAGTGCCTGTTCCGGGGATTGCCATCAGTGCTCCGGCTGCGGTGCGGCTCAGGAGTCGCTGCTGTTGACGGCCCAGAACCCCATCGGTGCAAGGCCCGGAGATCTGGTAGTGATCCAATCCGAAACAGGGCCGGTGCTGATGGGCGCTGCGGTGCTGTATATGCTGCCGCTGGTGCTGTTCTTCCTGGGCTATGCCCTGGGCGCGGCGCTGTGGCAGATGGGTGCCTTGGTGGGGTGCCTGGCCTTTGCAGCGAGCATTGCCGTGTGCGTGCTGTATGACAGGAAGATCGCCAGGAAGAAAAAAACGATCTATACAATCACGGAATTTGCCCGGAAAGAACAGGGCGGATTTTAAGAAAAGGGGATAATGACATTGATCAAGAGTATGACCGGCTATGGCCGGGCCGTGGAAACGGTCAATGGAAGAGAGTTTACGGTAGAACTGCGCTCGGTAAATAACCGCTATTTGGATTGCTCTGTCCGGCTGCCCCGGATGGTATCCTTTGCGGAAGATGCAGTGAAGCAGGCGGTAAAGGCTTCCGTATCCAGAGGTAAGGTGGATGTGTTCATCTCTGTGCGCAGCGAAGCCGGTGATGAAGTGGTGGTCAACCTGAACAAGGCTGTGCTGGAGAGTTACCTTGCAGCTATGCGCCAGATGGTTGCGGACTATGGTGTGCAGGATGACATCAGTGCTTCCGCAGTGTCCCGCCTGCCGGAAGTGTTTACCATGGAGAAGCCCCAGGTGGATGAGGAGCAGCTGCAGAAGGATCTGCTGCAGGTTGTTGCGAAAGCCCTGGAAGGCTATGATGCCATGCGCTGCACCGAGGGTGCTGCCCTGGATCGGGATCTTCGCAGCCGGGGTCAGACGATCCTGGATCTGGTTGCTCAGGTGGAAGCCGGTAACCGGCAGACTGTGGTGGATTACCGTGCCAGACTGGAAGCCAAGCTGAAGGAAGTGCTGGCCAACACCGCCATTGATGAAGGCCGCATCCTGACGGAGGCTGCCATCTTTGCGGACAAGGTTGCTGTGGATGAAGAAACCGTTCGTCTGCGCAGCCATCTGCAGCAGATGAACAATATGCTCACCGGCGGCGGTGCCATCGGCAGAAAGCTGGACTTCCTGCTGCAGGAAATGAACCGGGAGGCCAACACCATTGGCTCCAAGTGCACCGATGTGCGCCTGGCCCGGATCGTTGTGGATATTAAGGCTGAACTGGAGAAGATCCGGGAGCAGACCCAGAATATCGAGTAAGAGGTGCCCTATGAAACTGATCAACATCGGCTTCGGCAGTATGCTTGCTGCCGGACGGGTGCTGGCCATTATGGATCCGGATTCCGCCCCCATCAAGCGTGTGATGCAGGAAGCCAAGGACCGGGGTATGCTGATCGATGCGTCCTACGGCCGGAAAACCAAATCGGTGATCCTGATGGATACGGACCATGTGATCTTATCGGCCATGACCCCTGAGATTCTCAGCGCCCGTGTTGCCGGAGAAGAGAGAGAGGAGAAGGAAGCATGAAGCAGGGAAAACTGTTTGTGATATCCGGTGCATCCGGTGTTGGTAAAAGCACCGTGCTGCAGCATGTGATGGCTGCCAGAAAAGATCTGACCTTTTCCGTGTCTGCCACCACCCGTCCGCCCAGACCCAATGAAGTGGACTGTGTGCACTACTACTTTATTACCAAGGAAGCATTTCAGGAGATGATCGCCCAGGATGCCTTCCTGGAATATGACAACCACAATGCCAACTACTACGGCACCCCCATTGCACAGCTGGAAGAAAAAATGCGCTCCGGCCATGTGATGCTGGATATTGAGCCGGTAGGCGCTAAAAATGTCCGTCAAAAGCGGCCGGATGCCACGCTGATCTTCATTATGCCCCCTTCCATGGAGGAGCTGGAGCGGCGTCTTCGGGGCCGTGGTGACACCTCGGAAGAGCAGATTGCCATCCGGTTGGAGCGAGCCAAGTGGGAAATGGAACAGCGCTACTGGTATGACCATGTTGTGGTGAACGATGTTCCCGAGACTTGTGCCGAAGCTATTTTGAAAATTATCGCCCAGGCGGCGAATGAATAAGAATTTGGAGGAAATTATCTATGCTTTACCCCCCTGTTGCTGATTTGCTGAAGAATGTGGACAGCCGTTATCTGCTGGTGAATGTGGTGGCACAGCGTGCCCGCCAGATCGCCGAAGAAGCAGAAGTATTCCAGGAAGAGCTCACCGATAAGCCCGTTACCCTGGCAATCCGTGAAGTTGCTGAAGGCAAGCTCAGCGCTAGCGTGAAGGACGATTACAAGAACTAAATCGCGAAAGGAGAGGGCTGTATGATTGCGAAAATAGCCGTGGCTGCGGCGAATTTTGCCATTGACAAGCCCTATTCCTATGGCATTCCCCATGGGATGGCGCTGCAGCCCGGTATGCGGGTGACGGTGCCCTTTGGCAGAGGAAACCGGCCCAGTGAAGGCATTGTGCTGCAGCTGGAAGCGGCTGACGATGCCGGATTAAAACTTGTATCCCACTGCCTGGATGATGCGCCGCTGCTAAGCCCCACCATGCTGCGGCTGGCAGCCTTTATGCGGGAACGGTATTTCTGCACCCTTTACGATGCGGTACGGGTGATCTTGCCGGCGGGTCTTTGGTTTCGCAATGACGATACCTATTTCCTGACGGAAGACCGCAGCTGGAAAGATGCAGCCATCCGGCAGAAGGATGCCCTGAAGCTTTTGCAGGAGCTGGAAGCCCTTGGGGGCAATGCCAAAGAGCAGCAGCTGCGCGCAGCCTTGCCCCAGGAAGAGGCGTTTGAAAAAGCGGTTTCCTACCTGCTGCGAAAGAAGTGGATGGCATCCAGGCGGGATTACCGCCGCAAGACTCTGGATAAGACAGAGAAAATCGCAACCCTGGCGTCTTCCGCGGAAGAAGCTATGGACTTTGCAACATCCAGACCCAAATCTGCCGCCATGCAGCGTGCGGTGCTGGAAACCATGTGCGCCGTGGGCAGTGTGGCGGTAAAGGAACTGTGCTACTATACCGGCGCAGGCGTTGCCACAGTGAAGAAGCTGGCGCAGCTGGGCTACCTGGAACTGACGGACAAGCCGGTGCTGCGGTGCCGGGAGATTCGCCCGGCGAAGCTGGACGGCCCGTTGGTGCTGAATGAAGAGCAGGAAAATGCCTATCAGGGTCTGTGCAGCCAGATGCAAGGGGAAACACCCGGCGTTGCGCTGCTGTATGGTGTTACCGGTTCCGGTAAGACCGCCGTGTATCTGAAATTGATACAAAGCTGCCTGGATCAGGGCAAAAGTGCGGTGCTGATGGTGCCGGAGATTGCACTGACCCCCCAGCTGCTGGGACTTCTGGCAGCCCATTTTGGCGAAACCGTAGCGGTGCTGCACAGCAGCCTGCCGGCTACGGAGCGCTACGATCAATGGAAGCGTATCCGCAGCGGTGATGCCAAAGTGGTTATCGGCACCCGCTCTGCGGTATTTGCGCCCTGTGTCAGTCCGGGACTCTTTATCCTGGACGAAGAACAGGAACATTCTTATAAATCGGAAAATAATCCCCGTTACGCTGCCAAAGAGGTGGCTTTCTGGCGGGGTATCAAAGAAAAAGCCATGGTGCTGCTGGGGTCTGCCACCCCCAGTATCGAAACCATGTACCACGCGAAGCGTGGTGACTACCGGCTGTATCAGCTGCGCTGCCGCTATAACGGAAAGGCGCTGCCCAGGGTTGAAATTGTGGATATGCGGGAAGAATTACGCCAGGGCAATGACCTGAGCGTCAGCTATCCCATGCTGGATGCCCTGCGTCAGACCAAGGGTGCCGCAAAGCAGAGCATTCTGTTTCTGAACCGCCGGGGCAACAGCCGTGCGCTGGTGTGTGTGGACTGCCGCAAGGCACCGGAATGTCCCAGGTGCAATGCCCGGCTTACTTACCACAGCGCCAACGAGCGGCTCATGTGCCACTACTGCGGCTACTCCCACAAAGTTCCCGTATGCTGCCCGGAATGCGGCGGCGTGTGGAAGCGGGTGGGCAGCGGCACCCAGAAGGTGCAGCTGGAGCTGCAGGAGATGATCCCGGACCTGACAGTGGATCGGATGGACACGGATACCGTGTCTGCGGTAAATACCCATGAAAAGATTCTGGAGCATTTTCAGCAGGAACGGGTGGATGTGCTCATCGGCACCCAGATGGTAGCCAAGGGACTGAACCTGCCGGATGTGACCATGGTGGGTGTGCTGGATGCGGATCTGAGCCTGTATACGGACAGTTATCGGGGGCCGGAGACCACATTTAATATGCTGACCCAGGTGGTAGGCCGTGCCGGACGGGGCGATACCCCCGGACGGGCCATGATACAGACCATGGCACCGGAGCATCGGGTGATCCGGTTGGCAGCTGAGCAGGATTATGAAGGGTTTTACGATCTGGAGATCGGCATGCGCCGGGTTCAGAACGCGCCGCCTTTCAGCGATGTAACCACCGTTACATTTACAGGGCAGGATGAAGCGCTGCTGATGCGCGGTGCCGCGAAATTCCGCGACAGTCTGAAAGCCTGCCTGCAAGGAAGAGAAGACTGCACGGTACTGGGGCCTGCCCCCTGTGCCGTGCCCAAAATAAACTACAATTTCCGCTATCAGCTGACGCTCCGGGGACCTATGGACAGGTCGCTGCGGCTTCTGCTGGCGCATCTGCTGCGGCAGTTTGCCCAGGATAAGGCCAACCGGGGTGTATCGGCCTATGCGGATGTAAATGCCTACGGATAGAAAGAAGGTAACAGTATGGGACTTCGAAAGATTCTGACTGACAAGGAGCCTGCCCTGCACAAGGTTTGCAAGCCGGTCACTGCCTTTGACAGCAAGCTGCACAAGCTGCTGGATGATATGCGTGAGACCCTGATCGATTCCAACGGTGTGGGTCTGGCTGCACCTCAGGTGGGAATTCTGCGCCGGGTGGTGCTGGTGGATGTGGGCGATGAGATTCTGGAACTGGTGAACCCCACGCTGCTGGAGACCGATGGCGAGCAGATGGGCGCCGAGGGCTGCCTCAGCGTTCCCGGCAAGTACGGCCTGGTGCTGCGGCCCTACTGGGCCAAAGTTCGTGCCCAGGATCGCTATGGCGACTGGTACGAGGCCGAGGGCGAAGAACTGATCGCCCGGTGCTTCTGCCATGAGCTGGATCACCTGGACGGTATTATTTACACAGAAGTGATGGAGCGCTTCCTGACCGAAGAGGAACTGGAAGCCGATTAAGATTTGGAGGAAACTGCATGCGCGTCGTTTTCATGGGAACCCCGGATATTGCTGCCACCTGCCTGAAGCAGATTCTCGCTGCCGGTATGGATGTGGTGGGTGTATATACCCAGCCTGACCGTCCCAAGAACCGGGGAATGAAGCTGGCCATCTCTCCTGTAAAGGAGGTGGCGCTGGCCCATGATCTGCCGGTATACCAGCCTGAAAATTTCCGTGAGGAAGCCACCGTGGAGCAGCTGCGTCAGCTGCAGCCCGATGTGGTGGCTGTGGTGGCCTATGGCCGGATTCTGCCCCAGAAGGTGCTGGATATTCCTGCCAAGGGCTGCATCAACATCCACGCCAGCCTGCTGCCTGCTTATCGCGGCTCTGCCCCTTACCAGTGGGCAGTGCTGAACGGCGAGAAAGTGACCGGTGTAACGGCTATGTATCTGTGCCGGGAAATGGATGCCGGCGATATCATTGATGTGGTGCAGACCCCCATCGAACCCAATGAAACCGCCGGTGAACTGTTGGACCGTCTGGCCGTGCTGGGTGCAAAGCTGCTGGAAAAGACGCTGTGCTGCATAGACGCCGGCAATGTAAGCTGCACCTGCCAGGATTGCAGCTGCGTTACCTACGCCCCTATGCTGGATAAATCCATCTGCCCCATTGACTGGAACAAGACTGCCCAACAGGTGCACGACCATGTAAGAGGCTTGCATCCCTGGCCTGTAGCCACTGCGGAGATTGCCGGTACCCGGTTCAAGATCCACAGCACCGTGATGGTGGAAGGAAAGAAAAATGCTGCCCCCGGCACCATCCTGGCCCTGACCAAGACAGGCCTGCAGGTAGCCTGCGGCGAAGGCGCCGTGGAGATCCGCTGCCTTCAGGCAGAGGGCGGCAAACGGATGGCTGCGCCGGACTATTTCCGGGGTCACCCGCTGGAGATCTGACCATGGCTGCCAGAGAAACTGCCCTGAATGTGCTGATCGCCTGCCGCAAGGAAGGTGCCTGGTCCAACGGTGTGCTGAAGGAGTATCTTACCCGTGACCGGCTGGATCGCCGGGAAGCGGCGCTGGCCACCCGGCTTTGCTACGGTGTGCTGCAGAACCGGCTGAAGCTGGATTTTTACCTGAAGCAGCTGCTCACCGGGAAACTGAAGGATCTGCACCCCGCGGTGCGGGATATTCTGCACCTGGGGCTTTACCAGATTTTTGAAACCGATAAAATTCCGGAGTCCGCAGCGGTGAATGAGTCTGTGGCTCTGGCGAAAAAATATTGCCCCCGGCAAAAATTTGCCCCGGGTCTTGTGAATGCGGTGCTGCGCAATGCCCTGCGCAGCCGGGATACCCTGAAGCAGCCTGCAGGCTATGCCGAGCGCTACAGCCATCCCCAGGTGCTGGTGGATCTGCTGAAGGGCTATGTGGGCAGCAAGGCCCTGGAGCCCATGCTGCAGGCCAACAACGCGGCCCCCGCTACCATTGTGCAGGTGAACACCCTGCGTACGGATGCCCAGACTCTCACAGCGCAGCTGGAAGGGGAAGGCGTAACCGTTCAGCCCCATGGCTGGATGCCGGACTGCCTGGTGCTTTCCGGCTTCGGCAATCTGGAGCAGCTGAACGCTTTCCGGGAAGGCCTGTTCTATGTGCAGGACCCCGCCGCAAAGCTCAGCGTGCTGTGCGCCCAGCTTCCGGAGACTTCCGCGGTGTTGGATTGCTGCGCGGCACCCGGCGGCAAGTCCTTTGCCGCAGCCATTGCCATGAAAGGCACCGGCACCATTCGTTCCTGCGATGTCCATAGCCATAAAACCGGCCTGATCGAAAACGGTGCGGCCCGGCTTGGCATTTCCAATCTCACGGCCTACTGCGCCGATGCCACGGTATTCCGCCCGGAATGGGAGAATGCCATGGATGCAGTGATTGCCGATGTACCCTGCTCCGGCTACGGTATTATCCGCAAGAAGCCGGATATCCGGTACAAAGACCCCGCTTCCATGAAAGATCTGCCCCAGCTGCAGCTGCAGATTTTAAAGAATCAGGCCCGGTATGTCAGACCCGGCGGCCTGCTGCTGTATTCCACCTGTACCTTGGTGCGGGCGGAAAATGAGGGCGTTGTGGAAGCGTTCCTGAAAGAAAACAAAGAATTTACTGCAGAGCCTCTGCCGCTGCCGGCAGTGTTCCCGGAAAATACCGACGGAATGCTGGCACTGGTGCCGGGGCAGTATGATACTGACGGATTTTTCATTTGCCGTATGCGGAGGAAAGCATGTCTGTAAACCTGAAATCCATGACCCTGCCGGAGCTTTCGGCAGTGCTGAAAGAGCTAGGGCAGCCTGGCTTCCGGGCGAAGCAGGTGTATACCTGGCTTCATAAGGGCGTAAGAACATATGAGCAGATGACCAATCTGCCCCAGACCCTTCGGGCGCAGCTGGCAGAGCGGTATCCCATTTGCGCCCCGAATGTGGTGCGCAAGCAGGAATCTCAGAAGGATGGCACCATAAAATATCTGTGGCGGCTGTCCGACGGCAACTGCGTGGAGACGGTGCTGATGCGCTATCACTACGGCAACACCGTGTGCATTTCCACGGAAGTGGGCTGCCGCATGGGCTGTGCCTTCTGCGCCTCCACCCTGGGTGGCCTGGTGCGCAAACTGGAGCCCTTTGAGATGCTGGATCAGGTGCTTTTCACTCAGGTGGATTCGGGCCTGCCCATTTCTCACATCGTGCTCATGGGCATCGGCGAACCTCTGGACAATTTTGATAATGTGATGCGCTTCCTGGAGCTGGTGAATAGCCCTGAGGGTATGAACATTTCCATGCGCCACATCAGCCTTTCCACCTGCGGTCTGGTGCCCAAAATCCGGGAACTGGCAAAGAAGAAGCTGCAGCTTACCCTGTCCGTTTCTCTTCACGCCCCCAAGGATGAGATCCGCAACACCATTATGCCTGTAAACAAGGCCTACAACACCGAGGAGCTTCTGCAGGCCTGCCGGGATTACTATGAAGAAACCGGCCGCCGGATCTCCTTCGAATATGCCATGATCAACGGCGTTAACGACACGGAGGCAGATGCCCGGCTGCTGCTGAAGCGGCTGAAAGGCCTGCCTGCCCACATGAATCTGATTCCTTTGAACCATGTGGAAGAAAGCCCTCTGAAGCCCAGCACCCGTGCTGCGGTGATGCGCTTCCAGCAGATTCTGGAAGAAGGCGGTGTTCCTGCCACTGTGCGCCGCACCCTGGGCGGCGACATTGATGCCTCCTGCGGACAGCTGCGGAGGAAATATAACAAGGAAAATCAACAATAAGGAAGGAGTGTGCCCAATGCAAAGCTGGGGATTGACAGATCCTGGCTGTGTCAGACAGCAGAATCAGGATACCTATCATATTGAACAGCTGGACCGCAATACGCTGCTTTGCGTACTGTGTGACGGTATGGGCGGCGCCAAATCCGGGAACATAGCCAGCACACTGGCCGCGGATGTGTTTGTCCAGGAGATCAAACGGGTCTGGACCGGCACTATGGATCAGGAACGTATCGATCAGATGCTCCGCAGTGCGGTAAAATTGGCAAACTTTACTGTGTATGATCAGTCTGCCCAGATCGAAGAGTTTACCGGCATGGGAACTACCCTGGCGGCAGCGCTGATCAAAGGCAAGGATGTTACCGTCGTGAATGTGGGTGACAGCCGCGTGTATAAAGTGGATAAGGACGGCATCTATCAGCTGACCAAGGATCATTCTCTGGTGCAGATGATGGTAGAGCGGGGCGAACTGACCCCGGAACTGGCCCGTACTTATCCCGGTAAGAATTTTATTACCCGTGCAATCGGCACGGAGACTGTAGCGGAATGTGATCTGTTCCACTACAAAGTGGAAAGAGGCGATTGCCTGCTGCTGTGCAGTGACGGTCTTTCCAATATGATGGATGATCAGGAAATCCTGTTTGAGGTGGTTCACGGCGTCAGCAAGCAGCAATGCTGCCAGCGGCTTCTGAACATTGCGAAGAACAGGGGAGCGCCGGATAATGTCACCAGCGTTTTGATTCAGATTTGATCCCCGGCGTGAAAGGAGAACTACCGTAATGGATAATGATAAATACATAGGCCGCCTGCTGGACAACCGGTATGAGATCCTGGAGGTCATCGGTGTCGGCGGCATGGCCGTTGTTTATAAAGCCCGGTGTCACAGGCTGAACCGCCTGGTGGCAATCAAAATTTTGAAGGATGATTATTGTCAGGACGACGAATTCCGCCGCCGCTTCCATGCGGAGGGTCAGGCTGTCGCCATGGTAAGCCATCCCAATATCGTATCTGTGTACGATGTTTCCTCTTCTCAGGATGCGGATTTCATTGTCATGGAACTGATCGACGGCATCAGCCTGAAGCAGTACATGGAGAAGAAGGGCGTTCTGAACTGGAAGGAAACCCTGCATTTTGCCATGCAGATCGGCAAGGCCTTGGAGCATGCCCACAGCAAGGGTATCGTTCACCGGGATATCAAGCCCCATAATATCATGGTGCTGAAGAATGGCTCTGTGAAGGTGGCTGACTTCGGCATTGCCCGGGTCATGTCCGAAAGCCATACCCTCACCCGGGAGGCCCTGGGCAGCGTGCATTACATCTCCCCCGAGCAGGCCAAGGGCGGCCGGGTGGATGACCGCAGCGATATCTACTCTCTGGGTGTTGTGATGTATGAGATGATCACAGGCCGGCCTCCGTACAACGGAGAGTCTCCCGTTGCTGTAGCCATTCAGCACATCAACGGCGGCGCGAAAATGCCCTCCACCCTGAACCCCAATATTCCCGGCGGTCTGGAACAGATCATCATGAAGGCCATGGCGCTGGAGCCTGCTTCCCGCTATGATTCCGCAGGCGCTATGCTGGCGGATATGGATGAATTCCGGAAGATGCCAGCGATTCTGTTCGACTATAATATCCCGCCTATTGAAGAGGTGACCCGGCTGCATAACACAGGCTCCGTGGGAACTGTGCCTGCAGGCAGCCAGGTTCGCAGCGGTACCGGCCCTGTCAGAAGCACCACCGGTACGGTTCGCGGCGGTACTGGCCGCGTCAATACCGGCGTCTCCCAGAATCAGCCGGTTCGCCGCACTGCCGCCCAGATGAGCGCTGTCCGGGCGGTGCAGAAGAATGCAGAAAAAGCTGCCCAGGCCCGTCGCAGCAGCGCTGCCAGCCGCCGTCCTGCCGCTGAGGAAGATGACCGCAGCAAGGCAGCCACCGTGGCGATTATCATCTGCTCTCTGGTTGCCGTGATTGCCATTGTGATTTTCCTGATTACCCTGTTGGGTGGCGGTGAAAAAACTGTGCTGGTAAGCGTGCCCACCCTGATCGGCAAGAACTATGACACATTGCAGATCGAGGGCTTTGTCCTGGAGCCCCCAAGATATGAGTATGATTCCCTGTATGAAAAGGGCCAGATCATTCACCAGAGTCCCGATCCGGGGCAGAAGGTGCAAACCGGTACTTCCATCAGCATTACCATCAGCCTGGGTGAGATGCCCCAGGTAAAGACGATGGAAAATCTGGTGGGCCAGGAGCGTTCTGTGGCGGAGAATTTCCTCACCGGTCAGGGACTGCTGTACCTGTGCATGGAGGAAGCCAGCGATACCGTGGCTGCGGGCATGGTCACCCGGACGGAACCTGCCCACGGAGAAGAACTGACCGACGGCCAGACAGTGAAACTCTATATCAGCACGGGTCCTGCTATTCAGGAAATCCAGCTGCCGGATGTGGTGAAGCAGAATGTTGCCACCGCGGAAGGCCTGCTGAACTTGCAGGGTATCCAGCTGAACATCGAAAAGAAAGAAGAGGACAGCCTGGAGATTGATGCCGGCTGTATCATCCGTATGGAACCTGCCGGCGGCAGCACCGTGAAAACCGGTGATACGGTTACCCTCTATGTCAGTACCGGCCCCAAGATCGTAAAGATGCCCAATGTGGTGGGTAAGGATATCGAAGCAGCCCTGGAAATGCTGGATTATGCAGGCTTTACAGATATTGACTACACCACCTATGTAGACAGCGATGAACCTGAAAACGAGGTTGTGACCCAGTCGGTCAATGCCAACGAAGAGATTCCCATCAATACCAAGATCGTCCTGGCGCTTTCCAAGGGTCCCACAGAGCCTCCGGTACCGCCGGAAGTGGAAAAGAGTGTGTCTTTCACTCTGCTCCCCGACGGCATGGTGGAAAACTACCAGGTGACCATTACCCGGACAGACACCGGAGAAGTGGTGTTTGATGACCCGGTTTCTCCTGAGACAGAATCTCTGGAACTGCTGCTGACTGGCAGCGGAACCGTGATGTTTGAAATCAAAATTGCTGACGCAGAGCCTGAACAGGTAGAGGTAGTATTCTCGGAATGATGAAAAAAGCAACAGGCCGTATTATCCGCAGTCTCAGCGGTTTCTACGAGGTGCGTACCCCGGAAGGGGTAGTTACCTGCCGGGGTAGGGGAAGCCTGCGCCGCAGCGGTGACAGCCCGCTGACCGGTGATATGGTGGAAATCTCTGTGGAAAAGGGAAAGGGCATGGTGGAGAAGATCCTGCCCAGAAAGAACAGCTTTGTACGGCCGGCTGTAGCCAATATTGATGTACTGGTGATCTTTGCTGCCAATGTGAATCCGGTGACGGAACCGTTTCTGATTGACCGGGTGGCAGCCATTGCCGGTGACCGGGAAGTGCCGGTGGTGCTGTGCATCAACAAGTGCGATCTGGACCCTGCGGTGGATCTGGTGCGAATCTACAGCCGCGCAGGTTTCCCTGTGATTCTGACCAGTGCGGAAACCGGTGAAGGCGTGGATACGCTGCGTAAGCTGATCCGGGGCAAGCTGACCGCCTTTACCGGTAATTCCGGTGTGGGTAAGAGCAGCATGCTCAATGCCCTGTGTCCTGATCTGTGCCTTGCTACCGGTGAGGTTTCCGAGAAACTGGGCCGCGGCCGCCATACCACACGGCATGTGGAACTGTATGACCTGGGGGATGACACCTATGTGGCAGATACCCCTGGCTTCTCTTCCTTCGACACGGACCAGATGGACATCATGCTGAAGGAAAATCTGCAGTATGCGTTCCCGGACTTTCGGGAGCACCTGGGCGGCTGCCAGTTTCATGACTGCACCCACAGAAAAGAACCGGGCTGCGCGGTGCGAAAAGCTCTGGAGGACGGTCTGCTGGAACCTTCCCGCTATGACAGCTATCTGCGGCTTTATGAGAAGGCCAGTCAGATCAAGCAGTGGGAACTGAAGTAATAATAAGGGCCCGGCGCTGCCGGGCTCTTGCCATAGGGAGGAATATATATGATTCTGAGACAAGCAGCATTCCAAAAGAAGATACCTTTTCTGAAAGGCGGACTCCACTGCCACACTACGCTTTCCGACGGTAAGGGAAGCCCGGAGGCAACCGTGCGGCACCATGCCCACATGGGGTATGATTTCCTGGCCATTACCGATCATCGGCGCTATAATTTCACCAACTTTGCGCCGGACACCGGACTGCTGATCCTCCCCGGCATGGAGGCGGACAGATTCCTGGATGGCTCCGGCATGCAGGTGGTGCACGCGGTGGCTCTGGGCCCGGAAACCGGAAACGGCTATACCGATGGCCAGGAAGTTCTCTATGAAAGAGGCGGACTGGCCGTGGATTGCCAGGACATTTTTGACGATATTCGTAAAGCGAATAACCTGGCGGTGCTGGCACATCCTACCTGGAGCGGCAATACACCGTCGGATGTTCTGGCGCTGCAGGGCTATGACATGATCGAAATCTGGAATACCGGCAGCGAGCTGGACTGGGGAATTTCCGATCGGGGTTACCACTGGGATGTGCTGCTAAGCGCAGGCCGCCGGGTGTGGGGCGTGGCTTCGGATGACGGACATGCGCTGCAGGAAAATGGCTTCGGCTTTGTGCGGGTGGCTGCGGAAAAGAATGTGGCATCCATTTTGGAGGCTTTGAAAAACGGCGAATTCTATGCTTCCTGCGGCCCTGAGATTTACGATTTCTATATTGAAGACGGCTGGGCCTGCATCCATTGTTCCCCTGTGGATCAGGTGGCTGTGCGCAATTTCACGGCACCCCATCGGGTGGTTCAGAAAAACGGCATTACCGCCGCACAGATTAAAATCCGGGACTGCTGTCAGGATTATATCCGTATGGAAGTTGTGGACGAAAAGGGCAGACGCGCCTGGACAAACCCGATTTTCCTATAAATAAAAAAACTGGAAGTGCCAGGGTGCACTTCCAGTTTTTTTATTGGAACTTAATTTCAGGGCGCTTTCTGCGGTGGCGCTTGGGCTTTCGGCCAAAAGGAATATACAGCAGAGGTGTAAAATTCGAAAGGATCACACTCAGGGTAAATCGATTTGTGAGCTTATGGAAAAGGGAGGCAATGGTAGAAATCCAATTTTGAATGATAGCCAGGCGGAAGCTCAGTGTGATGGGAAAACCGGGCAGATACAACTGCGCCAAACAGATAACCAGAAAAATAGCGGAAGCGATTCCGGCGGAAACGGCAATTTCTGCTTTTGTCATGGAACGGAAGAACCACAATCCTCCCGCAAGCAGAATCAACAGGAAAAGCACACCGCTGAAAACAGCGGAACGCAAAGGATCGATAGAATCCTCTGACCGAAAGAAAAATCCGCCGACATAAACGGTCAGATAATAGCTGACCACACCGGAGAGAATACAATAAACGGGAACACGCCACAGAGTTTTCATGCGCAGCTTCATAAAATGGCCTCCTTTCGCGCGGACATATGGTACGGGATTCCTATTAGGAATAGTATATCCTCTGGGGAAATGGCTGTCAAGAAAAGGCCTGGTAAAAATGTAGGGGGACAAAATCCCGAAGGCACAATACGCGGTTGATTTCCTTTGAATTCTGAAGTAGAATCAAATATACGATAACGATTCAAATGAAGGGATGTTTGTATGGCATATTATTTTCCGTTTGGACAAGAACTGCATCCATTGGTGCAAGAGGATACATCGCCGAAAAAGGTCTTTGTGCTGGGTGTCTATGCCAGCGCTGTTCACGCAAGATGGAAGAAGGATGGACAGATCGTCTGTCAGGCACTTGCGGTTGCCAGTGAGCCCCGCATCTTCTGGGACGGGGATCCTGCTGAAGCAAAACAGATTATTGATTCCATTGCCATCCCACCGGAACTGGGCACATTGGAACCTGCCGGGAAACAGCTGAATGGTCCTTCTGCAAAGGTGCTGGATGAGAATATCCTGGCCCCCTTGGGATTTACCCGTGCAGACGCATGGCTGTGCGACTGCTTGCCGGAAACCCGCATCAACTCAAGTCAGGCGAAGGTCATCAAGGGACGCTACAATCCCCTGATTGCTCCCTACGGCCTGAACTGTGTGACGATTCCCAATCGACCCTCTGCCTTCTGCGATCAAAAACGCTGCGCCGAAATTACAGAGGAATTGATGCGCTCAGAGGCGGATTTGCTGGTGCTGCTTGGGGATATTCCCATTTCGCAGTACCTGAACAAGGTCGCGGATGTTCCGTATTCGACACTGGGAGAGTATGTGGATTTGTATGGCTACGGAAATACCACAGAAACGGTCATCAATGGAAAGACCATCCAGGTTCTGCCGTTGGCGCACCCCCGGCAAATCGGTGCCTTGGGTGCCCATAGTGAACGCTGGCATCTGGCCCATAAGGAATGGGAAAATAATCGATAAAGGAAAAGAGCTCTGCGGGAACAGTTTGCGGTTCTTGCAGAGCTTTTGCACATATTGCGAATCCCTTCACAAACACCCAAAGACCACCCTTTGGGCGCGGAGGTGACCTGGGGGAATGTGAGAGGGATTTGCTTTTGCCTGCGGCAAAAATAAAGGAAGCCACCAGTGTTTGCACTGGTGGCAGCAATATGCCACCGGCATATTGCGATTACATTTTTCAAATCCCTTCACAAAGCCAAAAAGAAGACCACCCAAAGGGTGGTCTTCTTTTTGGCGGAGTGAGAGGGATTTGAACCCTCGCGCGCTTTTTAGACGCCTACTCCCTTAGCAGGGGAGCCCCTTCGGCCTCTTGGGTATCACTCCGAATCACAACAGCTTTATCTGATTGCCAAGATATTCTAGCACAAGGCAACCTGTTTGTCAAGGAAAAAAGAAGCAGATTACTGCTTCTTTGTAACTTTTTCCTTGGTGCCGTCGGGACGGACGATGGTGGTGTTCTCCAGATGTCCTACCAGATTGGCTTTCACGGAATCAATGTAGATCCGGCGCAGCTTATCACGCTCTGCCAGTTCTTCCTGGTTAAGACCCTCTGCTTTGGCTTTTCTGGCCAGTTCGTTGATCCGTGCGATTACAGCATTCATATCCATAAAACAATCTCCTTATACATAACGGTGGATGGTTACGCTGATGCGGCCTTTTTTGGTTTGGCCGCCCACAGCAGCGAGTTTGATTTTTCCCAGCCCACGGACGGACACTTTGCAGCCTTCCGGGATGGGCTTATCGGGCTTTTCACAGGGCAGACCGTCAATGGCTGCCTTTCCGGCGGTGACATACTGGACGGCCAGACTTCTTCCAATGCGAAATCCGGAACTGATTACACTGTCCAGCCGCAAGGAAGCCAGCGTGTCCCGAATTTCTTTGATCTCCGGTTCCGGGACGGATACCTTGGTCAGCGGAATTTGCTGCACAGAGAGCTTTGTACGGCCTGCGGACAGAAAATTCTGCGCAATGTAGGGGGCAATTTCCGCGGTTACGAAAAAATCGCAGCTGCCGCTGCCCACACAAATATCGCCCACGGTTTCTCTGGCGATTCCTGCGCCCATCAGTGCACCCAAAAAGTCCCGGTGGGAAAGGGTATCGGCTTCATAGTAAGTGGCCCGAAGGCAAACCACAGGGGAATCTTCTTCCAGGAGAGATGCTTCTTCCAGATATTCCGGAAGATATACCAGCATTTTCCGCTCTGCATCTTCATAGCCGCCGAAGGTATGCAGCCCCGGCACATCTCCGAAGAGAAAGCGGGTCATTTCCAGCTCTCTGGGGGAGAGAAAACATGTGATGGCAGGAATGTCCCTGCGGATTCCGGCCTGAATCTTATCCCAAACCTTTGCCAGAAGTACCCTGTCTTCCGGCGAATGGGCAATTTTTTCAATATTTGCTCTGTCCATAGTATCACCTATGGTATTATACCATAGGATCTCCACATTGCAAGCAAGTTTTTCTTGTGTCCCGGCGGCATTTCGGGTATAATGGCAGGAAGAAAGCAGGTGAAAGTATGATCGTCGGAATTATTGGCGGCGGCGCTTCCGGTATGGCGGCAGCATTGGCAGCAGCGGAAAATCCCAATGTGCAGGTGCTGCTCTTTGAACGGCAGGCGCGCCTGGGCAGAAAATTGCAGGCTACCGGCAATGGCCGGTGCAATCTGACAAATCTCCATGCGGCCCACGGGGGATACCATGGAGAAAACGCAGCCTTTGCGCAGCGGGCTATCCATGATTTTGACCCTGCAAGAACCTTGCTCTGGTTTCAGGAGTTGGGTCTGTTTACGGTGGCTGAGGAAAGCGGCCGGGTGTATCCCTATTCCGATCAGGCCAACTCTGTGGTGGATGTGCTGCGCTTTGCCCTGGACAAGCCCAATATCCAGGTGCTGACCGGGGTGGAGATTACCAAGGTGCGCCGCACCGGTGATACCTTTACCCTGGAAACCGCGCAGGGCAAACATGTTTGCCACAAGGTGATCGTGGCCTGCGGCGGTCTGGCGGGTACCAAGCTGGGCGGCTCTATGGCAGGCTATAAGCTGCTGAGCAAAATGGGGCATCATGCCACGAAGCTGCGCCCAACGCTGGTGCAGCTGAAAAGCAGCTGGGGTGGTGTGGTATCGCTGAAGGGTGTCCGTGCCAATTGCCATGCCCGGATTCTGCGCGACGGAGCGGTTTTTGCCGAAAGTGCAGGAGAACTGCAGTTTACGGAGTACGGTATTTCCGGCCCGGTGATTTTCGAGATCTCCCGGGATGTCTGTCAGGGGGCAGGGCAGTGGCTGTGCCGGCTGGATTTCCTGCCGGATATTTCCCGGGAAAAGCTGTTGGCTGCGCTGCAGCGTCGGTGTGATACTGCGCTGACAGCAGAAGACCTGCTGACAGGCATTCTCCACAACCGCCTGGGCCGTGTTCTGACAAAGGCTGCGGGAATTTCCGCCAATACACCCATCCGGGCGCTGAGTCAGGAAGCGCTGGAAGCGGTGTGCCAGGCGGTGAAAGCCTTCGATGTTCCGTTGACGGAACCTCTGGGCATGGACAGCGCACAGGTGACAGCCGGTGGAATTCTGACGGCAGAATTTGACGAAACCACCATGGAAAGTAAATTGGTGCCCGGGCTCTATGCCTGCGGCGAAGTATTGGATATTGACGGAGACTGCGGCGGCTATAATCTGCAGTGGGCCTGGAGCTCCGGGCGACTGGCAGGCCGCAGTGCCGGAAAGGAAACACTATGATTCGAATTCGAGAGATTTCTCTGCCCCCGGAGCACAGCGTGCATCAGCTTCCCTATGAAGCTGCCCGGCTGCTGAAGATTTCCAATTCCAAGGTGCGGCGGCTGAACATTGTGCGCCGCAGCGTGGATGCCCGGAAAAAGCCCGATGTGAAAATTATCTACACCGTGGATGTGGCCGTGGAGGGAAATGAAAACAAGATTCTCAAGCAGTCCGGCTGCAAGCGGGCAGCCATTGCGCCGGTGAGCTTCTACAAGCCCCCCAAATCCGCACCGGATACTGCCAACAGGCCGGTGGTCATTGGCTTTGGCCCTGGGGGTATGTTCGCGGCGCTGATTCTGGCCATTGCAGGCATGAAGCCCATTGTGCTGGAGCGTGGCGACGATGCCGCCACCCGCAATGCCAAGGTGGAAACATTCTTCGCCACTGGGCAGCTGGACCCCAAAAGCAATGTGCAGTTCGGAGAAGGCGGCGCCGGAACATTCTCCGACGGCAAGCTGAATACCGGCGTCAACAACCCCAGAATCGGCTGGATTCTGGAGCAATTTGTGAAGGCCGGTGCCAGAGAGGATATTCTCTTTGATGCCAAGCCCCATGTGGGCACCGATGTGCTGCTGACTGTGGTGCAGAATCTGCGGCAGCGGATCATTTCCCTGGGCGGCGAAGTCAGATTTCAGAGCCAGGTTACCGGAATCCGCACGAAAGAAGGTGCCATTGCTGCGCTGGAGATTAACGAAACGGAAGTGCTGCCCTGCAGCCATGCGATTCTGGCCATCGGCCACAGCGCAAGAGATACCTTTACCATGCTCCATGAAATGGGCATCCCCATGGAGGCCAAGCCCTTTGCCATGGGCGTGCGCATCGAGCATGATCAGAAGCTGATCGATGAATCTCAGTACGGCAAGGTAGACCCGGTCCTGCCCCCGGCGGATTACAAGCTGGTGCGGCACCTGGAAAATGAAACGGTTTACACTTTCTGCATGTGTCCCGGGGGCTATGTGGTGGCAGCGGCTTCGGAAGAAGGCGGCGTGGTGACCAACGGCATGAGCTATGCGGACCGTGACGGGGAAAATGCCAATGCTGCGCTGCTGGTAACGGTGCATCCCGATGATCTGCCCGGAGAAGGGCCTCTGGCGGGTATGCACTGGCAGCGGGAAATTGAGCAGGCCGCCTACCGGGCAGCCGGAAGCTGCTATAAAGCACCGGCACAGAAGGTAGGAGACTTCCTGGCCGGTGTTAAGAGCGAAGGCCCCGGTGCTGTAACGCCTACCTATCGCCCCGGCGTGGTGTGGTGCGATCTGCGTGATGTGCTGCCTGCCAAGCTTACCAATGCTTTGAAAGAGGCGCTGCCCCAGCTGGACGGCAATCTCAAGGGCTTTGCAGGCCCCGACGCGGTGCTGACTGCCCCGGAGACCCGGAGTTCTTCCCCTGTGCGGATTCTGCGCAATGAGAGCAAGCAGGCGGCTCTGAGAGGACTGTATCCCTGCGGCGAAGGCGCGGGCTATGCCGGTGGAATCATGTCTGCCGCCATCGACGGCATCCAATGCGCAGAAGCGCTGATCGCCTCCCTGACAGAATAAGAAAAGCCGCCTTGGGCGGCTTTTTTATGTGATTTTGGGAACCAGCCACAGCAGCAGGGCAATATGCAGCAGCATCAGAACGGGGATACCTGCGAAGAATTTGGGATGCCTGGTTTTATGCCGGAACAGCACCATGCCCAGCCACGCACCCAGGCTGCCGCCTATGACAGCCAGACCCATCAGGGTGGCTTCCGGGATACGCCATGCGTTTTTCTTTGCTTTGCGCTTATCCGCAAGCATAAACCCAAGGGCAAGCGCATTGATTATTAGCAGGTAAATCAGAAGCGTGTCCAAAGAAATATCACACCTTTCCGGAGGGATTTGTATGAAGCGTATTTTGCTGTGTTTGCTGTGTGCCTGCTGCCTGTCCGGGTGTAAAAGCCCGGCGGCTTATGAGACGATGACCGATCTGTACTACATCCCGGAAATGCCGGAGCCTGCGCAAATTACCCTGTGGCTTCCGGAAACGGCAGCGTTCAGTGTTTTGGAAAATCAGGAGACAGGGAAGCTCTACCTGTGCGACGGCTACAGTGTATCCGTGCAGACCATGGCAGCAGGGGATCTGGATGCTACCCTCAGAGCTGCCACCGGCTATGGGCAGTCGCAGCTCCATGGTATCGGCTGGGAGCGGGATGGCATTGCCCGCTATGAATGCGCCTGGGCCAGCGCCGGAGAGAGCGGGGATCAGATCGGCCGCACGGTGGTATTGGATGATGGCACTTACCACTATACGGTAAGCATCATGGGGCAGGCGGATCTGGCAGGCGCGCTGACAGAAACCTGGGCTGCCATTACGGATTCTGTGGCCCTTGACATTGCCCGATAGCTTCCAGACAGAGGGCACGGCACTGGTCGATCACAGACTGGGGGTGCAGGATCTGTGCCTTGCTGCCAAAACCGATGACCCAACTGAGGAACATAGGAGATACTGCCACATTCACAGTGAAATTGAAATGCTCATCCCCGTCGGGAATCAGCATGGTATTCTTGCCGAAACGGTCGATGACCACATTCATCAGCTCCCGGTGGAAACGCATTTTGACAGTGGTGGCATCGCCGTAGAACATCTGGAAGGTGCGGTTGGCATATTCGTGGAGGGCCTTTCCGGTAAGCTCCGGGCAGGGCATGCGATTCTCTTCGCAGATACGAATGTCACTCATCCGGTCTACCCGGTAAGAGGTGATGCCGTGGCGGGCGGAATGGGCGAGCAAATAGCAGTTTTCATTATCCTGGCAAAGTCCGTAGGGGCTTGCCAGGTATTCTTTTTCCCGGTAACGGCGTTTGCCGCCGAAGTCCCAGTCAAAATACCGGAATGAGATCTGCTTGTTCTGGCTGATGGCTTCCTGAATGGCATCCACATTATAATAAATGGTTTCATTCATACTCTTGACCCGGCCGCTGACCAGCACGGTACGCTTCATAAGCCGGGCATCCTGCTCGTTGCACTCCTTGCAGAGCTTTTCGATCAGCTCCCGGGATTTCTTCTCTGTGAGATACCGGCTGGACTGCACCGCATCAATCAGCAGTTTCAGCTCCGGCAGCTCAAAGTTCCGGGAGGCAATGTAGTAGCCGCCGTTTCTGCCGGGGATGGATACGATATCCACGCCGTAATCCTGCAGCGCGGCAATATCGGAATAGACGGTTTTCCGGTCACAGGAGATATTGTGCTGGCGCTCCAGCATGTGGATCAGCTCCGCGGTGCGTACAGGTTTGCTCTCCTGAGAGTTCGTTTTCAGATAGTCCAGAATATAGAGGATCTTCAGCTTCTGATTGTCGGATTTTGGCATGACCGGCACCCCTTTCTTATTGGGTTCAGAATATCACAGGGGGAATGAAAAGTCAATTCAGGGGGCAGATTTGCATTTTCGCCGGATTTGTGCTATCATTCATAAAAAGGAGTGAATGTTATGCAATATTTTGGATGCCATCTTTCCGCTTCCGGCGGTTACAGGGCAATGGTGAAAACCGCCCGGGAAATCGGCGCGGATACCTTTGCGTTTTTTACCCGCAATCCCCGGGGCAGCAAAGCCAAGCAGGAGAACCCGGCAGATGCTGCCGAAGCGATGGAACTTTTGCAGCAGTGGCAGTTTGGTAAGCTGGTGGCCCACGGGGCTTACACCATGAATCTTTGCACCGCAGACCCGGAAGCCAGAGCATTTGCCGCTTCCGTACTGGAGGACGATCTGCGCCGGATGGCTGCCATTCCCGGGCAGTACTACAATTTCCACCCCGGCAGCCATGTGGGGCAGGGAACGGAAACGGGCATTGCCCAGATTGCCGATGCGCTGAAAAACGCCCTGCGCCACGGTTACCCGGTAACGGTACTGCTGGAAACCATGGCAGGAAAGGGCAGTGAAATCGGCGGCAATTTCCGGGAACTGCAAGCGATTATGGATGCCGTAGGCAGAGCGGATGTGGGCGTGTGCCTGGATACCTGCCATGTGTATGATGGAGGCTATGACATTGTAAACGATCTGGACGGCGTTTTGGCGGAGTTCGACAGCGTTATCGGGCTGGACAAGCTGAAAGCGCTCCATGTAAATGATTCCAAGAACCCGTTTTCCAGCCATAAAGACCGGCACGCATGTCTGGGTGATGGCAGCCTGGGCCTGGAAACCTTCCGGAAAATCGTGCAGCACCCTGCACTGCAGGGCAGACCTCTGATCCTGGAAACGCCCAATGAACTGCCCGGTTATGCCAAGGAAATCCAACTTTTGCGTGGGTTCACAAATTCTTAATTTGACAGAATCCACTTCCCGGGCTATCTTTATGAAAAAGGAGGTGACGGTGTGGAAAACCTGATCATGCTGCTGGGGCAGGCAGGCGATACCTATTTACATGTATATATCAGCATTATGCGCTATCTGGCGCTGATCATGGCTGCTTTGATCCTTCTGCGGTGTGCAAGGCCGCTGCTGACCTTCCGGCGGGAGCCGGAGATCTGGGCGTGGCTGTGTCCGGAAGGGGGAAAACCACTGGCCATTACCCATTGGGAAAGCGTCATCGGCCGCAGCAAGCGCAGCGACATCGTCATTGATTTCCCCACGGTGTCCAGAACCCACTGCGTTCTGACACGCTATGATGATGGCAGCTGGACCGTGGCGGATTCCGGTTCTTCCGGCGGTGTCCGGGTCAACGGAAAACGGGTCGCGGTAAGCCCGCTGGACAAGCAGGATGTTCTGGAAATCGGCGGCATCAATATGCAGCTGCAGCCCATTTCCCAAAAACAGAACAAACGCCTGGCGCAGCTGCGCAGTACGCGCTTCCGTACAGCCAGAAGTATTGCCAATCTGCTGCTGCTGACGGTATTTCAGTGCCTGTGCTGCATCGGCTATATGATGACCACCCAGAAGGGACAGTCCGTGCTGCTGGGTTTTGGCGGCATTGTGATCATGCAATGGCTGCTGCTTCTGTTTAACCTCACCATTCGCCGTACCGCTTTCGAGGTGGAGACGCTGGCCTTTTTCCTCAGCACTTTGGGTATGATGGCCATTGTAGCGGTGAAGCCCGGTGAGGCCGTGAAACAGCTGATTGCTATGGCAGCGGGCGTACTGACCTTCCTTTTGGTGGGCTGGTCACTGCGGAATCTGGGCAGAGCCAAAAAGTTCCGCTATCTGGCCGCCGTTGCCGGTATTGGCTTTCTGGTGGCAACGCTGGTGTTTGGCACGGAATATTACGGTGCAAAAAACTGGATCATCATTGGCAGCACTTCCATTCAGCCTTCAGAACTGAGCAAGCTCTGCTTTGTCTATGCCGGTGCGTCCGCTATGGAGCGTCTGGTCAATAAGCGTAATATCTTTGGTTTTATTATCTATTCCATAATAATCTGCGGCCTGCTGGCCCTGATGAACGACTTCGGCACCGCATTGATTTTCTTCTGCGCGTTTTTGATCATTGCCTTTTTGCGAAGCGGCAGCGTGGGTACCATTGCCCTGGCCTGCACTTCCCTGGGCTTTGCGGGCGTGGTGGCGCTGAAGATTGCCCCTCATGCGCTGCGGCGTTTCTCGGCCTGGCGCCATGTGTGGGAATATCCCCTGACCAGCGGCTACCAGCAGACCAGATCCCTGATGTGTATCGCTTCCGGCGGCCTGTTCGGTCTGGGTGCCGGGCAGGGCTGGATGAAAAATATGTTTGCGGCGGATTCCGATGTGGTGTTTGCCACCATTTCCGAGGAATGGGGCTTGCTGATGGCCATGCTGCCTGTATTTTGCATTCTGGCCATGGCAGTGTTTGTGATGCGCGCTGCTGCCATGGGCCGCAGCAGCTTCTACACCATCGGTGCCTGTACCGCAGCAGGGATCATGATGATCCAGGCAATTCTCAATGTGCTGGGCACGGTGGATATCCTGCCGCTGACCGGTGTGACATTCCCGTTTTTGTCCAACGGCGGTTCCAGCATGATTGCAGCCTGGGGCCTGCTGGCCTTTATCAAGGCGGCAGATACCCGGCAGAATGCCAGCTTTGCTGTGCGGATTCACAAAGAAGTGGAGGATGAAGATGAATAAGGTTGCGGCAAGAGCAGCGGCGCTGCTGGTCTTCGTCCTGATTCTCACCGGAGGCCTGGTATTCTTTCTGGGCGAATACATTGCCGGGGCAGAAGACTGGGTGATGTTTGCCGGTTCGCCCCATGTCTACAGCGGCAATAAGCTGGGCACCGGCATCCTCACCGACCGGGAGGGAGAACTCCTGACAGACCTGCGCTCCGGAAGAACCTATAGCGAGGATGCGCTCCTGCGGGAATCCATGCTTCATTGGACCGGCGACCGGCTGGGCAATATCCACGCGCCCTTTATGCAGACCTATGCGGCGCAGCTGCTGGGGTTTGACCCGGTAAACGGCCTGTATTCCTATGGGGATTCCTGCGGCACCGTGCAATTGACCCTTTCCGCCAAGGCACAGAAGGAAGCCCTGGAAGCCATGGGGAACAAAACGGGAACTGTGGCAGTATACAACTATAAAACCGGTGAGATCCTCTGCGCGGTGACAACCCCTACCTACGACCCGGAAAATGTGCCGGATATTGCCGGGGATACTGCCGGAAAGTATACCGGCGTGTATATGAACCGGTTTGTGCAGTCGCGCTATATTCCCGGCTCTATTTTTAAAATAGTGACCCTGGCGGCGGCGCTGGAAGCCACTCCCGGGATTGAGGAACTGGAATTTACCTGCTCCGGTACCTATGAGATCGGCGGCGGTGACATTACCTGCATGGAAAGACACGGAAAGCAGACCCTGAAGCAAGCCTTCCGCAATTCCTGCAACTGCGCCTTTGCCCAGGTGGCAGAGCATGTGGGCAGAGAGAAGCTGGCCCGGTATGTGGCTCTGATGGGGATTACCGATGCCCTGTCCTTTGACGGTGTCACCACATCCGCAGGCAATTTTGAAGTGGCCGATGCAACCCCTGAACAGGTGGCCTGGAGCGCCATCGGGCAGCATAAGGATCAGATCAATCCCTGTGCATACCTGGCCTTCATCGGCGCTGTGGCCGGAGAGGGTACCGGCGCTATGCCCTATATCGTTTCGCAGGTTACGGCAGGGGAGCGCACCACCTATGAAGTGGATGTGCAAAAGAGCGACCGGGTGATGACAGTGGAAACCGCCCGGGTGCTGCGGGAATATATGCGTAACAATGTGGTGGACAAGTACGGCGCAGAGAACTTCCCGGATGTGGAGGTGTGCGCCAAGACCGGCACTGCGGAAGTGGGCGGCGGAAAAGCGCCCACGGCAACCTTTGCAGGCTTCGTGGCGGATAAGGATTATCCGCTGGCCTTCATCGTAGTGGTGGAAGAGGGCGGCTACGGCCGGGATGCCTGCATTCCGGTGGCTTCCAGGGTGCTGAAAGCTTGTATGGCAGCTATGGATGGCATTTGATTGTATAAAACATACAAAAGATATTAAAAAAGCATGAATCTTTTGTTGTATTTGGTATGTTGACATATGTCTTTCTCTCGGATACAATATGCACAAATCAACCGGGAGGTATTTTGGCTATGGCTGCACATGCAATGAATCAGCATACCAACTGCTGCACTACTTCTGCAGCAGCATCTACCTCTGCCCGAATTCTTAACATTTTGGACACTGCCGTATTGGCAGTGTCCATTCTTGTGCTGCGGGTAGGCTTGTTGATTTTGTAAGAAATACGCAACTGATCTTGTATAAGAGGCGGTTGTGAGAGGCAACCGCTTTTTTATAGACATCCGTCAAAAAAGGAGAAAATGAAAATGAAAAAGATTATTGCAATGATTCTGGCCGTTATGATGGTAATCGCCATGATGGCAGGCTGCCAGGCTGGCGGCAAGGATGACAATGCCATTAAGATCGGCATGATGGGCCCCCTGACCGGCGGCGCCGCCGTTTACGGCACTGCTGTTAAGGCAGCTATGGAAATCGCTGTGGAAGAAATCAACGCCAAGGGCGGCCTGCAGTTCGAGCTGAACTGCCAGGACGACGAGCATGACGCTGAGAAGGCTGTTAACTGCTACAACACCCTGAAGGACTGGGGCATGGACATTCTGGCCGGCACCGTCACTTCCACTCCCTGCCAGGCAGTTGCTCCTATGTGCAGCGAAGACAACATCTTCCTGCTGACTCCCTCTGCTTCCGCTGACGCCATTCTGGAAGCCGGCGACAACATCTTCCAGGTTTGCTTCAAGGACACCAACCAGGGTATCGCTTCCGCTGACTACTTCGCAGCCAAGTTTGCAGATGCCGCCATCGGCGTTATCTATGACTCCTCCGACAATTACTCCGCAGGTATCTACGAGAACTTCAAGAAGCGGGCTGAGACCAACGGCCTGAACATCGTCTGCGCCGAAGCCTTCACCGCTGACAACAAGGCTGACCTGTCCACCCAGGTTACCAAGTGCAAGGAAGCCGGTGCTACTCTGGTGTTCCTGCCCTTCTACGCTGTGGAAGCTGCTCAGGTTCTGACCTATGCCAACACCATCGGCTACGCTCCCACCTTCTTCGGCTGCGACGGCATGGATGGCATCCTCACCACCGAAGGCTTTGATCCCGCTCTGGCCGAAGGCCTGATGCTGCTGACTCCCTTCTCCGCTGACTCCACCGACGCTGCCACCCAGGCTTTCGTCAAGAAGTTCCAGGAGAAGACCGGTATCCTGCCCAACCAGTTCGCTGCTGACGCTTACGACGTTATCTACGCCCTGTACCAGGCCTGCAATAACGCAGGTGTGAAGCCCTCCATGAAGACTGCCGACATCAACGAGGCTATGAAGGCACAGTTCACCTCCATGACCTTCGACGGTCTGACCGGTGCAGGCATGACCTGGTCCGCTGACGGCGCAGTTTCCAAGAGCCCCATGGCCGTTGTCATTGAGAACGGTGTCTATGTTGGCGTGGAATAATTCCAACTGAATCCAAGTTACATTACACAGCTGGACAGGGGGGAAATCCCCCCTGTCCGGTTGCCTGTTCAAAAGAGACAGCGGCAGTCCATGGGAAAGCCCCAGCCTATGGGGTTCTGCCATAGACTGTCGGGAAAGAGAGGAAACAAAATTGAGTCTACTGCAGTATTTGATCAACGGCATCAGTATCGGCAGCGTGTATGCCATTATAGCCCTGGGCTATACCATGGTCTACGGCATTGCCAAGATGCTGAACTTTGCCCACGGTGATGTGATCATGGTGGGTGCTTACATATCCTTCTGTGTTACCAACTATATGGGGCTGCCTGCTATCGTCAGTGTGCTGGCGGCAATGGCGGTTTGTACCTTGCTGGGCATCCTCATTGAGGGCCTTGCCTATAAGCCTTTGCGCGGTGTTCCCAGTCTGGCCGTGCTGATTACCGCCATCGGTGTCAGCTACTTTTTGCAGAATGCAGCCCAGCTGATCTGGGGCAGTGCGCCCAAGAATTTCAGCAGCATCGTGTCTGTGCAGCCCCTGCATCTGTTTAACGACCGTATTGTAATTACCGGCGAAGTGATCGTCACCATTCTGACCAGCGTGGCCATCATGGTTGCCCTGACTCTCTTTACCGGCAAGACCAAGATCGGTAAGTCCATGCGTGCTGTAGCCGAAGACCGTGCTGCCGCGCAGCTGATGGGTATCAATGTCAACCGCACCATCTCCACCACCTTTGCCATCGGCTCCTGCCTGGCAGCTGTTGCCGGTGTTCTGCTGTGCTCTACCGTGCCCACCCTGATGCCCACTACCGGTTCCATGCCCGGTATCCGCGCCTTTACCGCAGCTGTGTTCGGCGGTATTGGCTCCATCCCCGGCGCTATGCTGGGCGGTGTGCTTCTGGGCATTATCGAAACTTTCACCAAGGCCTATCTGTCCACGGAATTCTCCGATGCCATCGTGTTCCTGGTGCTGATCCTGGTGCTGCTGGTGAAACCTGCCGGTCTGCTGGGTAAGCAGATCCAGGAGAAAGTGTAAGGTGCCGCCATGAAGAAGCTGAATATCAACAAGACCAATCTGGCAACCTACGGCATTGTGATCGTGGGCTTTGCCGTGATGCAGATCCTTTCCATGCTGGGCCTGCTCAGCAGCTCTTTGAAGGGCTATCTGATTCCTATCTGCGTGTATATCGTGCTGGCCGTATCCCTGAACCTGGTTGTAGGTATTTCCGGTGAGCTGAGCCTGGGTCATGCCGGCTTTATGGGCGTGGGTGCCTTTGCCGGTATCGTTGTGGCTGCGGCTCTCAAGGATGTGGTGGACAGCAATGTGCTGCGGCTGGTGGCTGCCATGATCGTGGGCGGCGTTATAGCCGGTGTTGCCGGTGTCATCGTCGGCGTTCCCGTGCTGCGTCTGCGGGGCGACTATCTGGCCATCGTGACCCTGGCCTTTGGCGAGATTCTCAAGAACATCATCGGTAACCTCTACATCGGCAAGGACTCTGAAGGTCTGCATATGGCATTCAAGGCAGAGAACCTGCACATGCTGGAAGACGGCAAGAAGATCATTGCCGGCCCCATGGGTGCCGCCGGTGTGCAGAAGCTTTCCACCTTCCCCATGGGCTTTGTACTGATCCTGTTCACCCTGTTTGTGGTGCTGAACCTTGTCAATTCCAAGGAAGGCCGCGCCATCAAAGCTGTCCGTGACAACCGGATCGCAGCGGAATCCGTGGGTATCAATGTTACGGCATTCCGCCTGAAGGCATTCGTGGTGTCTGCATTCCTGGCAGGTATGGCCGGTGCCCTGTACGGCCTGAACTTCTCCAGTATCACCGCTTCCAAGTTCAACTTCAACACCTCTATCAACATTCTGGTGTTTGTGGTTCTGGGCGGCATGGGCAATATTCTGGGCAGTGTTATTTCCGCTACTGTGCTGTATGTGCTGCCGGAAGCTATGCGCGGTCTGTATGACTACCGTATGATCCTCTATGCCATCGTGCTGATTCTGGTGATGCTGTTCACCTGGTCCCCCAAGGTCAAGGGTATGGTGCAGGTTGCCAAGGCAGCAATTGCCGAAAAGCTGAATCTGAAGAAGGAGGCAGGGAACAATGGCTGATAATTATTCCAGAAAAATGATCCGTGTTCCCAGCTATGCGCTGCTGCGCGAACAGGACCAGGGCAAGATGCCCGTGTTGGATGTCCGGAATCTGGGCATCGACTTCGGCGGCCTGACAGCCGTTGACGGCTTTAACATTACCATCGGCCCTACCGAGATATCCGGCCTCATCGGCCCCAACGGCGCCGGTAAGACCACCATTTTTAACTTGCTGACTTCCGTGTATCAGCCCACCCGTGGCAGTATCCTGCTGAAGGGTATCGATACCAAGGGCATGACCACTGCCAAGGTCAATCGCCTGGGTATCGCCAGAACCTTCCAGAATATCCGCCTGTTTAACGATATGTCCGCCCTGGACAATGTGAAGGTGGGTATGCACAATTCCATCAAGTGTTCGTTCCTGGCATCCCTGCTGCGTCTGCCTCAGTACTACAAGGCTGAAAAAGCCGCCAATGAGAAGGCAATGGAACTGCTGGACTTTATGGGTCTTGCGGATGTGGCCCATGTGAAGGCAGGCAGCCTGCCCTATGGCGTGCAGCGCCGGCTGGAGATCGTCCGTGCCCTGGCTACTGATCCTGCTATCATTTTGCTGGACGAGCCTGCTGCGGGCATGAACCCCAGCGAGACTACGGAACTGATGCACCAGATCCGCCGGATTCGTGATACCTTCCACATCGCTATTTTCCTCATCGAGCATGATATGAACCTGGTGATGAATGTCTGTGAGGCTATCGCAGTGGTGAACTACGGCAAGATCATTGCCAAGGGCACGCCCGAAGAAATCAAGGAAAATCCCGCGGTTATCGAAGCCTATCTGGGCAGAAAGGATGGTTGAGCCACATGCTGAAAGTGGATAATATTCATGTGTATTACGGCGCCATCCATGCTGTCAAGGGTGTTTCCCTGGAAGTGAACGACGGCGAGATCGTTGCCCTGATCGGTGCCAACGGCGCCGGTAAGAGCACCGTTTTGAAAACGATTTCCGGCCTGATGCACCCCCGCAGCGGCAGCATCCAGTTTGACGGCCAGGATATTTCCCATACCGATGCCTATAAACTGGTGCGCCACGGCCTGGCCCATGTGCCGGAAGGCCGCCGGATCTTCCTGCAGATGACGGTGCAGGAGAATCTGGAAATGGGTGCTTTCACTCAGAAGGAAGTTTCCAAAGAAGACCTGGAACGGATGTTTACCCTGTTCCCCAGACTGAAAGAGCGCCGCAAGCAGATTGCCGGTACCCTGTCCGGCGGCGAGCAGCAGATGCTGGCTATGAGCCGCGCGCTGATGAGCCATCCGAAGCTGCTGATGCTGGACGAGCCCTCCATGGGTCTTGCACCCATCCTGGTGGATCAGATCTTTGATATTATCAAGGAACTCCACGCAGCCGGTACCACCATTTTGCTGGTGGAGCAGAATGCAACCAAGGCGCTGCAGATTGCAGACCGCGCTTATGTTCTGGAAACCGGTAATATCACCCTTTCCGGCACCGGCGCAGAGCTGGCAAACAGCGACGAGGTCCGGAAGGCATACCTGGGCGGTTAAAATTTTACACCCTCTGCATAGAATCATGCAGGGGGTGTTTTTATGTGCCGAAAGAATCAGATGTGGGGTCGGTGCGCCATCGGGTTTGGGCTGGGACTTCTTACAGGCTGCTCCATGGAATCCGGCTTCTGGTGCTGCGCCCTGGGAATCGGGGTCATCATTGCCGGATTCGTATGTATGCAAAGAAAATAGGCATAAACCTGTCCTACAGAGAATAGGCTTCAGTAGCTATGTGGGATAAGGAGTGATGGAATATGGAACTGCAGTTCCAAAACAAATCCCTGGATTGCCTGCGCAGCATTCTTTGCTGCGTCAAAAGCCAGGAGCAGACCCAGGAAATGAAATTGCCGGAGGCTATGCCGGATGTGGCGAAGGTTCTCGGTGCCTGGGGGCAGTGCGTTCTTCGCAGCAAGGAGTGGCACAATGGGCGCATGAGTATCTCCGGCGGTGTTATGGCGTGGGTGCTCTATGCGCCGGAGGACGGTTCTTTCCCCAGAGTGCTGGAAGCGTGGCTGCCCTATCAGCTGCATTGGGAATTGCCGCAAACCCAGCGTGATGGCACGATTCTGGTGCAGCCGGTGCTTCGCAGAGTGGATGCCCGGGTTACTTCCGCCAGGAAGCTGATGCTGCGTACCTGTGTGGAGGCTCTGGGAGAAGCTCTGGAACCGGTGCGGCTGGATATATTTCAGCCGGAGCGAGTCCCGGAAAGTCTGTGCCTGTTGAAAAAGAACTATCCGGTATTGATTCCGGTGGAGGCCGGGGAAAAGACTTTCCACATGGAGGAAGAGCTGCAGCTGCCGGGTGACTGCACCGATGGGACAAAGCTGATTCATTACAGTTTGCATCCACAGATTACGGAACAGAAGATGGTAGGGAACCGGCTTTTACTGCGAGGTTCTGCGGTGCTTCAGGGCCTGTGCCGGGGGCCGGAGGAGAACCTGCGGAGTTTTTCCTATGAGATCCCCATGTCCGCATATGCAGAACTGGAACCGGAGTTTGGGGAAGGCACTGCGGTGCAGGTGATTCCTGCTGTGACGGAATTGGAACTGGAGATGATGGAGCAAGGAAAACTGCGGCTCAATGCCAGCGTGGTAGGGCAATACCTGGTTTGCGCAAGGAAACTGCTGGAGCTTGTGGAAGATGCCTATCAGCCCGGTGCCAAGACCCAGCTGCAGACCCAGACCCTACAGATACCGGCAATTCTGGAAATGGAGTGCCACCCGGTTCGGGTGGAGGCCAATCAGGATTTTCCTGCGGGAGAAATCCTGGATGTGACGCTGCAGGCCGGACAGCCTGAGCTTTCCAGTGGAAGCACAGAAACCCGTCTGCAGCTTTCCGGTGTCTTTCAGATTTTATACCGGGATGAGGGACAGGTGCTCCAAAGTGCTGTGCTTCCCTGGGAACAGGCCCAGACGCTTCCGGCAGATGCTGCTGTGCAGCTTTGCGTCTGTGCCCAACAGGGAGAGCAACCGGACACCAACCGTTCCGGCAACAGTATCCAGGCCTATGGTACCCTTATTTTGCGGCAAAAGGCAATCTCTGCCGGGAATATTTCAATGGTTACCGGCGTGGAGGTTACAGAAGAATCGGCGGCAGACCGTCCCAGTCTGATCCTGCGAAGGGCAGAGGGAGAGTCGCTCTGGGAAATTGCCAAGGCCTGCGGCTCAACGGAAGCGGCCATTTGCCAGGCAAACGGACTTACCCAGGCACCGGAACCCAATCAGATTTTGCTGATTCCTGTGGTATAAAGAACCGCCGCTGCGTGGGAGAAACGCAGCGGCGGTTTTGGCGGTTGTCGCAAAGGGGATGATTCCGCCTGAACACAGGATACCTGTTTTCCTGCGAAGAACCTAGGGAAACATGTCGAAGGCAGAATAATACTTGTTTTTCTATTTTTCCGGTGCTATAATAACCGGGATAAAATAAAAACAATACAGAAGGTGTATCCAATGACAAAAATCGATATTTATTCCGGCTTTTTGGGAGCCGGTAAGACCACACTGATCAAGAAAATGATTGCGGAAGGTTACTGCGGCCAGAAGCTGGTGCTGATTGAAAATGAATTTGGTGAGATCGGCATTGACGGCGGTTTCCTGCAGGAGGCCGGCATCAATATTACCGAGATGAACTCCGGCTGCATCTGCTGCAGCCTGGTGGGTGACTTCGGTAAGGCTCTGGAGCAGGTGATTGCCGAGTATCACCCCGACCGGGTGATTATCGAACCCTCCGGCGTTGGCAAGCTGTCTGATGTGATTGCTGCCGTGCAGAAGGTGCAGGATGTGGAGCTGGGTTATACCGTGGCTGTTGCCGATGCCGGTAAGGTGAAGATCTACACCAAGAATTTCGGTGAGTTCTACAATAACCAGGTTGAGACTGCTTCCACCATTATCCTCTCCCGTACCGATGCCATTGCCCAGGATAAGCTGGACAAGGCCGTGGCCATGCTGCGCCAGCACAATGCAGAAGCCACCATCGTCACCACTCCCTGGGGGGAACTGACCGGTGAGCAGCTGGTCAAGGCTATGGAAGGTAAGGCTACTGTGGCTGCACAGCTGGAAGAGCTGGAACACGCACACCATGAGCACCACCACCATGAGCACGACGAGCATTGCTGCTGCGGCCACGACCATGAGCATGAGCATCATCATGAGCATGACGAGCACTGCTGCTGCGGCCACGACCATGAGCATGAGCACCACCATGAGCACGACGAGCACTGCTGCTGCGGCCACGACCATGAGCATGAGCACCATGAGCACGACGAGCACTGCTGCTGCGGCCACGACCATGAGCACCACCACCATGAGCACGACGAGCATTGCTGCTGCGGTCACGACCATGAGCATCACCACCATGAGCACGACGAGCATTGCTCCTGCGGTCATGATCATCACCACCATCATGCTGACGAGGTGTTTACCTCCTGGGGCGTGGAAACTGCCAAGAAGTTTACCGTTGAGCAGATCAAGCTGGCTCTGGAAGCTCTGGATACCGATGCCTACGGCATGGTTCTCCGGGCCAAGGGTATTGTGCCCTGTGTCAGCGGCGGCTGGATTCATTTCGACTTCGTTCCCTGCGAGCATAATGTCCGTATGGGCGGCGCCGACATTACCGGCAAACTCTGCGTCATCGGTTCCAAGCTGAATGAGGCCGCCATTGCAGCCCTCTTCGGTGTGTAAGGGGAAAACGCTATGCAGCAGATTCCTGTTTATGTATTTACCGGTTTCCTGGATGCCGGTAAGACCAAGTTTATTCAGGAGACCCTGGAAGATCCCCGGTTCAATGACGGCGAGCGCACCCTGCTCCTGACCTTTGAGGAGGGCGAGGAGGAATACGATTTCTCTGCCTATCCCCATCAGAATGTGTATCTGGAAAACCTGGATCAGCAGACCGTCACCACTAAGGAATTGCAGGCGCTGGCAAAGAAGTACAAAGCCCAGCGTGTGGTGGCTGAACTGAACGGCATGCAGCTGGTAGGCGACCTGTATATGCGCTTCCCGGAGGAATGGGTGGTAGCCCAGGAGGTCATGTTTGCCGATTCCACTACCATCATGGCCTATAATGCCAATATGCGCAATCTGGTGATGGACAAGCTGGCCGGTGCCCAGATGGTGGTATTTAACCGTCTGCAGCCCGGTGCCGATACCACGCAGCTGCACAAACTTTCCCGGGCAGCCAACCGCCGCATTGACATTCTTTACGATTATCTGGACGGCACCACTGCTTTTGACGATGTGGTAGACCCCCTGCCCTTTGATATCCATGCTCCTGTGATTACCCTGAAGGATGAAGATTATGCCCTGTGGTTCCGGGATATTTCCGAAGAACCCCAGAAGTACGACGGCAAGACCGTGTGCTATAAGGCCCAGGTTGCCATGCTGCGCAAGGATAAAAACGGCATGTTTGCCCCCGGCCGGTTTGTGATGACCTGCTGCGTGGACGATATTGAGTTCTGCGGTCTGCCCTGCCGTTACGATAAGGCCCGGACGCTGGAGCCCAGAAGCTGGGTCATGGTCACGGCTTCCATCAAGGCAGAGAAGCATCCCCTCTACAAGGGCGATGTGGGTGCAGTGCTTACGGCAATTTCCGTAACCCCTGCCATGCCCGCCGATCCCGATGTGGCGACTTTCTAAATAACGAACCCTCCCTGCCATCAATAGCAGGGAGGGTTTTGTCCTATATCGGTGGTCATTTCAGCGAACCGTACTTTATGCTTCTACTGGAGGCAGCAGGGCCGTGGTGCCGGTGCGTTCGGCGATCATCCGCATCTCGGTATAGGTTTTTTCGTTCAGAGAAATACCCTCTGCCAGAACACGCTGCCGGGACAGGGCTTCCTTTTCACCGTGGACATAGATCCGGTCTGTGCCCTGGGCCTTATCAGAATCCTTCAGTTCCTGCAGGAATTTGGAAAGAGAGGCTTCAATTTCTGCCTTGTCGCCGAACATACCGTAGTCCAGGGCGATGAAGCAATGGCAGATATTGGCTCTTCCGGGGGTCTTATAGATATAATTGGAGGTGGTGCCGCCCGAGAGAATGGCCGTGGCAATCTCACAGAGCATGGCAAAGCCATAGCCCTTATAGCCGGCGGTCAGCTCACCGCTGCCGCCTAAGGGAAGGATGCCGCCGCCGGACTTTTGGACGATGTTACCCAGAACACGGTCAGCCTCGTTGCTGTCATGGCCGTTTTCGTCCAGAGCCCAGCCTATGGGCAACGCATTGCCCCGTTTTACATACACTTCCAGCTTTCCTCTGGGAACGACCGTTGTGGCAGCGTCAAAGACATAGTTATGTGGCTGTGCAGGCATGGCAAAAGCGATGGGATTGGTGCCAAGCATAGCTTGCCGGCCGAAGGTGGGCACCATGATAGCTTCGGTGTTGGTCATGCACATGCCGATGAGTCCTGCTTCGGCGGCCATATTGGCATAGTAACCGGCGATGCCATAGTGGTTGGAATTGCGCACAGTGACCATACCAAAGCCAAATTGCTTAGCTTTGGTGATGGCCAGCTCCATGGCCTGCACGCTGAGGGTTTGCCCCATGGCATCATTGCCTTCAATCACGGCAGAGAGGGGCGTTTCTTTGATGATTTCCGGCTTGGCATCCAGCTTCACCAGGCCTCCGGTGATCTCCTTATGGTATCGGATCAGACGCTGAATACCGTGGGATTCAATGCCGGAAAGATCCGCCGCCAGCAGTACATCGGTGATCTGGGCGCTTTCAGATTCTGAAAAGCCGTAACCCTGAAACACGCCGATGCAGAAGGCTTTCAATTTCTCGTAGGGAATGCGGTAATACTGCATGGATACCCCTCGTTTCGTCTGGTTTTCTTTATCTTATCAAAGGCAGAAAGAAAAAGCAAGCACCATACTTGAAATGAAAAATAAAGGATGCAATTTTACACGCAGTGTGCTATACTGTTAAAAAATGAAAGGAGCGGCCTATGTATCAGCCATTAGCAGACCTTTTGCGTCCCACAACCCTGGACGAAGTGTACGGCCAGGAGCATATTTTGGGGCAGGGCGCCATACTGCGCCGCCTCATTGATTCCGGGAAGATCCCCAATATGATTTTCTACGGCCCCAGCGGTACCGGCAAGACCACTGTGGCCAATATCATTGCGGAGCAGACCAACCGGACGCTCTTTAAGCTCAACGCCACCACCGCATCCACAGCGGACATTAAGAATATTGTGGCGCAGCTGGATACCTTTCTGGCACCCAACGGTGTACTGCTGTATCTGGATGAGATTCAGTCTTTTAACAAAAAGCAGCAGCAATCTCTGCTGGAGTATATTGAAAACGGCAAGATCACCCTCATTGCTTCCACCACGGAGAATCCCTATTTCTATGTGTTCAACGCGATCCTCAGCCGCTCCACGGTGTTTGAATTCAAGCAGATTTCTGCTTCTGCATCGCTGCAGGCAATTCAGCGAGCCGTGGCGTATCTGGAGCAGCGCAATGCGCTGAAAGCCGATGCGGAGGCCGGTGCCCTGGAATATATTGCCGGTGCCTGCGGCGGGGATATCCGCAAGGCTATGAATGCGGTGGAAGTTCTGTTCTCCGCAGGAAGGCCGGAAGGTGACCGGATTGCCCTGACCCTGGCAGATGCCAAAGCGGTTACCCAGAAAAGCGCTCTCCGGGCAGACCGGGAAGGGGATAACTATTACGATCTGCTTTCCGCACTGCAAAAATCCATTCGCGGCTCCGACCCGGATGCGGCCTGCCATTATCTGGCCCGGCTTCTGGAAGCGGGGCAGATGCAATCTGCCTGCCGCCGGCTTATGGTTATAGCTGCGGAAGATGTGGGACTTGCCTATCCCATGATTATCCCCATTGTGAAATCCTGTGTGGATATGGCCCTGATGATGGGCATGCCGGAGGCACGGATTCCCCTGGGAGATGCGGCGGTGCTGATGGCCACTTCTCCCAAATCCAATTCCGGCCATATCGCCCTGGATGCTGCCCTGGCGGATGTGCGTAAGGGCAAAGGCGGCGATTTCCCCCGGCATCTGCAGAATGTCCACGCGGATACCTACACCATGGAGCGGGAGCAGGGCTATCGCTATCCCCACGACTATCCCGGCCACTGGGTGCAGCAGCAGTATCTGCCGGATGAACTGGTAGGTACGCGTTACTATGAATACGGACCCAATAAGCTGGAGCAGGCAGCCCGGCAGTATTGGGAAACCATTAAGAAACCGTGAGGTGCCTATGGATATCCAGCTGAATGATGTGCTGATCATGAAAAAGGCCCATCCCTGCGGGGAAAAACGCTGGCTGGTGCTGCGTACCGGGGCGGATTTCCGGCTGCGGTGTATGGGGTGCGGTCATGAGGTGATGCAGCCACGCCACAAGGCAGAAAAGAATATTCGCGATGTGCTTCGTCAGGGCATATCGACAAAGAAAACCGGCGGCTGAGGGCTTCAGCTGCCGGTTTCCCATTTATGGGCAGGAAAAGGAAAGAAGAAAACCTCTCCGGTCGGTCGCCGATGCGACCGACTTTTTTGCCGCCCCGGGCTATACTTGCCTCACAACAAGGAAGGAGGCAGCACGGTGGTCGTGTATCTGGATTTGGTAATAGGACTGAATTTTCTCATTGACCTGCTCCTGCTGGCAGGCACGAACCGCATTGCCGGTTTTCCTGTGCCCTGGAGACGCACAATACTGGCAGCCGCGCTGGGGGCAGTCTATGCAGGCGGGTGTATGCTGCCGGGATTTCGCTTTCTGGGAAACGGACTGTGGCGATGTGTCAGCCTGGGACTTATGGGCGCCATTGCCTTTGGTATCTCCAGAAGCGCTGTGCGTCGGGGATTGCTGTTCGTGCTGTTGTCCATGGCCATGGGCGGTGTGGCACTGTGCGTGGATGCCGGGGGCATCCGGGGGATTGCGGCAGGTGCCACTGTATTGCTGCTTTGCACATTCGGGTTTCGTGGCGCGCCGGGCAGCCGGGAGTATGTCCCGGTGGAGCTGAACTGGGAGGGCCGTCGGGAGGAACTGCTGGCGCTGCGGGATACAGGCAATACCCTCCGGGACCCGGTAACGGGGCAAAGTGTGCTGATTGTGGATGCGGCAGCGGCCTGGCACCTGCTGGGGCTGACCCGGCAGCAGCTGCAAAAGCCTGTGGAGACGGTTGCCGCGGGGGAGTTTCCGGGGCTGCGCCTGATTCCATACAGCACCGTAGGGCAGAGCAATGGCATGTTGGCGGCATTGCGGATGGAGAATGTCAGAATCGATCAATGGCGGGGAAGTACGCTGGTGGCTTTTGCACCGGCAGGATTGGATGCAGAGGGTGGTTACCGGGCTTTGACAGGAGGGGTTACATGATGGATAGACTTACGGCATTTTTGAAACGGATTGGATTTCTCACGGCAGAATCGGTGTATTACATAGGCGGCGCGGATGTGCTTCCGCCGCCCATGAAGGGCATGGAGGAGCAGGCAGCGCTGGAAGCCATGGAAAACGGGGACGAAAGCGCAAAGCAGAAGCTCATTGAACGGAATCTGCGGCTGGTGGTGTTCATTGCCCGGAGATTTGAAAATACCGGGATCAACCTGGAAGACCTGATTTCCATCGGAACCATTGGCCTGATTAAAGCCATCGGCACATACCGGCGGGATAAAAATATCAAGCTGGCAACTTACGCATCCCGATGCATTGAGAATGAGATTCTCATGTATATTCGCAAGATAGCCGGGCAGAAAGCCGAAGTTTCCCTGGATGAACCGATCAATATGGACTACGATGGCAATGAGTTACTCCTTTCGGACATTCTTGGCACAGAGGAGGACATGATCCTGAAGCCTCTGGAAGATGATGTGGATCTGCGGCTTCTGCGTCAGGCGGTGCGGGAATTGCCGCCCAGAGAGCGGGAGCTGATCGTCATGCGCTATGGGCTGGAAGGACATCAGGAGCTGACCCAAAAGGAAGTGGCGCAAAAGATGGGAATCTCCCAGTCGTATATCTCCCGACTGGAAAAGAAGATCATGCTGAAGCTGCGCAAAGAGCTGCTGCGTCAGACAAATTGTGCCTGATACCTCTTGATTTTTATATCACCCGATGGTATAATCGATACGAAAATATATCGATAAGAATATGTATCAATTAGAAAGATGGTATGGAATCAATGGAACGCAAAGAGATTTCCAAAGCCGTGCTGAAGCGGCTGCCGGGTTATGTGGCATATCTTCGCAGTATGCCGGAAACCGGTTCTCCCTATATTTCTGCTACGGCTCTGGCCAGCGCACTGGGAATGGGTGAAGTGCAGGTCCGCAAGGATCTGGCTATGGTGTCCGATGGCGGCAGACCTAAAATCGGTTATCTGCGGGAAAGCCTGATCGAAGATATTGAGCAGTTTCTGGGCTATGACAACACCACCGACGCTGTGCTGATCGGCGCAGGAAAACTGGGGCAGGCGCTGCTGGGCTACAGCGGATTTGCTGCCTACGGTCTGAATATTCTGGCGGCATTTGATGCCAATCCTTCTGTAGAAAATACGGAAGATGGGAAACCCATTTACCATATTTCCCGTCTGGAGAGCTTCTGCCGTGCCAACAAGGTGCGTATGGGCATTATTACGGTGCCTACCCAGCATGCCCAGTCGGTGTGCGATCAGCTGATTGCCTGCGGCATTAAGGCTGTATGGAATTTTGCCCCCACACATTTGGAGGTTCCGGCCAATATCTTGGTGCAGAATGAGAATATGGCCACCTCTCTGGCAGTGCTTTCCATGCATCTGCAGGCCCACATGAAAGAGAAAAAGTAAAAGCAATATTTCCAAATAAAACAACGGCTGTACCTTTCGGTACAGCCGTTTCAGTCTGTCAAAGAACCCCAGTTTTTGTTAGGAAAAAACTGGGGTTCGGCATATCTGGGACAAAAAACTAAGCAATCTTTGCGAGAAACAGGAGTTGTTCCAACTCCAATTTGCCAGTTTTTTCAGATTCATGGCAGCA
>JAFSEW010000060.1 GCA_017435525.1 Oscillospiraceae bacterium
ACAATTGACAATGGACAATTGACAATTGACAATTCGCCGATTTCGGCGGGCCGCAAGATCCCACCGGGTAATGGGGGTGCGGGTCCTTCGACTCGCTACGCTCGCTCAGGACGACGGATAAGAAGGGAAAGCTATCCCCGTTTTTCTGTCATTCTGAGCAAGCGCAGCGCGTCGAAGAATCCGTTTCCTCATCGCACCGGGTAATGGAGATGCGGATTGCCACGGGCCTAACGGCCCTCGCAATGACAGAAAAAACCAGAGGGCCATCCTCATTTATCTGTCATTCTGAGCGGAGGGCGATAGCCCGGAGTCGAAGAATCCGTTCCCTAATTGTCAATTCTCAATTGTCAATTGTCAATTCCGATAACGCACCGGGTAACGGGAGGCGCAAGAGCCCCCGCCCTACATAGGAGGTAATTATGGAAACACTGATTTTTGATACCGGCATCAAATCGTATCGGGTGGGGGGCGGAGTGCTGGCGTTTAACCCTGCCGATCCCAATCTTTACACCCGTTTTCTGGACTGCCTTTCCGATCTGGAAGCGCTGGAAGCGGCGGTTTCCGGGGAGGGGCATCTGCTTGAGCGTATCCGCACCGCGGACAATCAGGCCAAAGCCGCTCTGAGCAAGGTCTTTCCCGGCGCTGACTGGGAGGCCATTTTCCAGGGAGTGAGCCTGTTGGCTGTGGGCAGCAACGGGTCAAGCGTCCTGGCCAATTTCCTGGCTGCCCTGGAGCCGGTACTGCGCTCCGGTGCTCTGGCCGCAGCCAGGGCGGAGGCAGAGACGCTGTGAACTGGGAGCTTCCCAAAAGCGTAAGTTTTTCCGGGAAAACATACGGTCATCGCTCCGATTTTCGGGAAATTCTCAAGCTTCTTTCCCTGCTGGCAGATGAAACCAAGCCCCAAACCCACCGGTGGTACGCCGCGGCGTTTTACTTCTATCAGGGGCAGCTGCCACCTGAGGGGGAGGCCTTTTCCTATTTGGAGCACTTCCTCACCGCCGGACAGAAAGCCGCCCCCGGCCCGAAGCTGTTCGACTGGGACTATGACGAGCAGCTGATCGCCGGGGCAGTGAATGCCGTGGCAGGCCGGGAAGTGCGGGAGCTTGAGTATCTTCACTGGTGGACATTTCTGGGGTATTTCCGCGCCATCGGGGAAGGGCCCTTTGCCACGGTGGTGGCTATCCGGGATAAACGCCGCCGGGGTGCGAAGCTTTTGGCCCACGAGCAGGAATTCGCCCGCACCCACGCAGGGCTGCTGAAGCTCCCCACCCCCGACACACCGGAAAAGCAGCGCCTGGAAGCGATGCTCAATGGACAATGGACAATTGACAATTGACAATTGACAATTCGCCGATTTCGGCGGGCTGCGATATCGCACCGTGTAACGGGAGGCTCAAGAGCCTCCCCTACAAGGGCGCTCAGTAGGGGAGGGTGGTGCTCCGCGCAGCGAATCAAAATCTACATGATTGCCGGTGGCAATCATACCAAAATTCATTGACCCTCCCGTTACCCGGTGCGATATTGCACCTGGGTAATGGGGATGCGGATCGCCACGGGCCTAAAGGCCCTCGCAATGACAGAAAAAACCTGCGGGCCATCCCCATTCCTCTGTCATCCCGTAGGGGCCGATTGAGGCACATCGGCCCACGCGCAGCGCGTCGAAGAATCCGTACCCCCAAGATCGCACCCGGGCAATGGAGAGAACGGGTCCTTCGGCTCCGCTCAGGACGACAGCCTGTAGGGCGGGGGCTTGCTCCCGCCGTGCAGTACAGGGTGCGTATGCGCCGTGAACCAATGCGAATCCGCAGCCTCTGCCGCAGCGGCGGGACCAAGGCCCCGCCCTACATACATATAAGGAGAATTTTATGGAAGAAATCAACATCAACACCCAGGCCTTGGGGGGCGTGGCGGGGGTGGCGCGGCAGGCTGAAGAGGCCCTGGGGAGCCTGGAGGACCGGCTGCTGACCCTGCGGCTGAACTTCGGCAAGCTCCGGGCCGCCATAGAGCGTGCCTTTGCCCCCATCCGTGTGCATCTGGCGGATGCTCTGAACCCTGTCGTGCGGCGCATCACGGATTTTGCAAACGATGCCGGGGCCGTCATCGGGGCAATCTTCGGCACGGTGCAGGAGAAGGCGGTGAAAACCGTCCGCACCTCCGGCAAAGCCCTGAAACGCTTTTTAGCGGACTTCGACGAGATCCACCGGCTGGGCACCCAGTCTTCCGGCTCCGGCACCACCACCCAGACCGTGCAGATCAAAACCATCACCCCGGAATTAACCCCGGAATTACAGGCCATCGTAGACAAAATCCGCACATTTTTCGCCCCTTTGCAGGAAATTTCCTTTGAGAATCTGAAGCTCTCCCTGAATTCTTTAGGTCAGGCGGCGGCAGACTTTGCAAGCCTCCTGGGGGAAACCCTGCTATGGGCCTGGCACAATATTCTGGTGCCCCTGGCCCAATGGACCATAGAAGAAGCCGCTCCCGCGGCGGTGAATCTGCTGACGGCAGCGCTTTCCGGCCTGAGCGCGGCGGCAGCGCCGGTGCTGGAAGCCCTGAAGAGCCTATTCCAGCAGTTGCAGCCCATGTTTGCATCTCTGGGGGAGAGCTGCATCGCCACCCTGAACGCCCTGACAGCCGCCGTGACCACGGCCCTTTCCGGCCTGACGGACTTTCTCACGGGGATTTTTTCCAGCAACTGGGCCATGGCCTGGGAGGGGCTGGGAACCATTTTTAAAGGTGCCGTCAACGGCATCATCGCATGCCTGAACGGTCTGCTGTCGGCACTGGTGGCGGGAATCAACGCCGCGGCCAATCAGCTGAACAAGCTGCAAATCACCGCCCCGGACTGGCTTCCGGGCATCGGGGGCAAGACCTTCGGCCTGAACATCCCCACCCTCACCGCACCCCAGATTCCCCAGCTGGCCAGAGGCGCGGTGATTCCCCCCAACGCACCCTTTCTGGCCATGCTGGGCGACCAGACACACGGCACCAATATCGAAGCGCCTCTGTCTACCATCCAGGAGGCGGTGGCGGCTACCATGGAGGATTACGCCGCCGCAACCCTGGCAGGGCATGAAGCCACGGTGGGGGTGCTGCAGCAGATTTTGGAAGCGGTGCTGGGAATTGAAATCGGCGATGAAGTGCTGGGCGCGGCGGCAAACCGCTATAATACCCGCCTGGCGGCCATGCGGGGTGACAGCTGATGAAAGAATTCTTTGATCTTCTCATCGACGGCAAGCCCGTCCTGATTCCGGACCAGGACATGGTCATGGACTACACCGACCTGGATTCCCCGGAAACCGGCCGGGACGACGCGGGCTTTATGCACCGGATCATCCTGCGGCGCAATGTGCGCAAATTCCAGCTAAGCTACAGCGCCCTGACCCGGGAGGAATACCGCTATCTGGAATCCCTCTTCGGGGGAAAGCCGGAATTTACCGTTACCTACCGGGATCACCACGGGGAGGAAAGCACCTTCCGGGCCTACCGCTCGGGCCACAGTATCACCGTAAGAAACGCCCGCACAGGCCTGTATAAAAACTATAAGCTGACCCTGATAGAATGCTGAAAAATGGACAATGGACAATGGAGAATTGACAATGGACAATTGACAATTGACAATTGACAATTCGTCGATTTCAGCCAGTGGGGAATTCCCACCGGGTAATGGAGATGCGGATTGCCACGGGCCTAAAGGCCCTCGCAATGACAGAAAAAACCTGAGGGCTATCCCCATTCCTCTGTCATTCTGAGCGAGCGCAGCGAGTCGAAGAATCCGTTTCCTCATCGCACCGGGCAATGGAGATGCGGGTCCTTCGACTCACTCCGTTCGCTCAGGACGACGGAGATAGAATTGGCTTTCCGGTTTCCTCTGTCATTCTGAGCAAGCGCAGCGCGCCGAAGAATCCGTACCCTAATTGTCAATTGTCAATTGATCAAGGAGGTAACATGTATCAAAACATTCTCATCCTGCCGGATGGTGCCGAGGCACAGATCCGCAGTTTGAAGCTTCGGCAGCTGGTTAACGCCGGTACGGACCTGACCCTGGGTTCTGCCTGCAGCGACATGCTGGAGGTGACGGTGTTTGCCCAGGATCTGCAGCTTGACGCCGGGGCGGACATCGCCCTGTACCGGGAAGAGGCCGGAATCCGCACCCCGGTGGGGATCTACACCCCGGAAGCCCCCACCCGTCTGACGGAGCACACCTGGCGCATCACTGCCTACGACCACATGGCGAAGCTTGACAAAGATCTGACCCCCTGGCTGCGCAATCTCACCGGCTGGCCCTACGGGGTGCAGGCCTTCGCCCAAATGGTCTGCGAAACTTGCGGCGTTTCGTACAAGTGGAGCGAAGAACTTCCAAACAAGGAATTTCTGATACCCAAGTGGAGCGCAAGCGCCGTTACAGGCCGGAAAATCCTCACCTGGCTGGGGGAACTCACCTGCCGCTTCGTCCACGCGGGCCCCGATGGCAGCATCGGCTTTTCCTGGTATGAAGACCGGGGCAAGATCCTGACCCACACGGGAGACAGCTATTATTTGGGTGGCTCCCTGCGCTACCAGGGCTACCGGATCGCCCCCATCGAAGCGGTGCAGCTGCGGCGGATCAGCGGCCTGTTTCCCCAGGTAAGTGCCGGTGCCAACAGCTATATCCTCACGGGCAATCCCATCCTGGAGGCCTGCCCGGAGGAGACCCTGACCCCCGTCTTGCAAACCATCCAAGAAATCTTGCAGGCCGTGTCCTACCATCCGGGCAGCGTGGCAGCGGTCAGTGACCCCAATGTTAGCGCCGGGGAGATTTTGCACATTGTGGATGCCGCGGGCCGGGAAGTGACCCTTTACATCATGGAGAAAACCTCCACATCCCGCCGGGACACCTACACCTGTGTCGGCAATCCCCGGCGGGACAGCGTTACGGCCCTGCACAGCAAATCCGCCGCCCAGAAGGAAGCGGAAACCGCCCTGCAAACCGACGCCCGACTGACCAAGGATGCCATTTTTGCCGGGTTACCCGGAGGCATCCGATGGGCCAATAGCTGCGCCTGGCTGGACCCCGGGTATTTGCTGCCGGGGGAAATCACCGCCGATATCAAGCTCTTTCCGGGGGAAGCCCTGGTGGTGGATGCCCTGCCGGAAGAGAGTGAACCGGGCAGGCTCTACCTGCTGCGGACAGAGATCGTCCCAGGGTATGCGGCGCTGCAGCCCTATCTGGGAGAAGAAAGGAAGCAACAATGACAGTTCATCATCCAATCACCGTGGATCTGGTGCACCGGGGGGTGACGCCCCGGGTGTACGCCATGCAGTTTGACACCAATACCCGCGCGATTCAGCTGACTATGCTATCCTGTGGGGAAGCCTGGACACCCCCGGAGGGCGCGGAAATTACCCTCTCCTACCGCAAAAGCGACGGCACCCGTGGGGTATACAGCCACCTTTCCCCTGAGGAAAGCGCCATTTCTGTAAGCGGCAACACCGTCACGGCGGTGCTGGCCCATCAGGTTCTGACGGCACCGGGGATCGTGGAAGCGGCCCTGGTGGTGTGCAGCGGCGAAGGGCGGCTGGCTACCTTCCCCTTTGAGATCCATGTAGCCCCGGACCCCGGTGCGGGAGAAGCCGCCTCTGAGGATTATTTTGACCCTGTGGACCATCTGAAAAAGCTGGCAACCTGGGAAGTGGTGTGCGCCCAGGACGCCGTGACGCTGCACTATACCCTGGAAGACGGCAGCGCCCACACGGACAGCATAGCCTTCGATGCAGATGGCTACCCCGTGTCCATTACCCACGACGGCGCCACCGCCCCCGGCACCTGGAGGGATGCGGATGCTTAACGGAATCAGCCGCAGCTTTGTGCAGGGGTACCTGCTGGGGCTGGCAGGACTGCCACTGAAAACGGCCCTGGGGGCAGCCCTGCCCCCGGCGGCAGACCGGGAGAAGCCTGCCATGTTTCTCTATAACGGCATGGGCCCCCTTCCGGCACTGCCGGAGGGCTATGACCGCTGCCCCTACGCCACCGTTACGGATCTGGGAGACGGTGCCTACCGTCTGCACCTGAGCGATATGCCGTTTTTCGCCAGATTGAGTGATTCCGGCACCTTCACTCTGGCAAATTACTACAACGATACCGGTATTCTGTTTTATATGTTTACCCATACTGCGGCTGGAAGATGGAGCGTGTATAACCCGGATATTCTGGGCACCAACCGGTTTATTGCCGGCGGAAGAGTAAAAGGCTGGACCAATTACGACATGCTGACCAAAGCGGGGGATGTTCATATCCGAAAATCTGCCCCCATTCCCGTAAGCGGCGGCAAAGCGGCCATTGCCCCGGGGGTATTTCTCACCGGTGTACGGTTCGGGGCGCTGCTGGGTCGCCGGAAAGGAGAGACCGCATGAAATATTCTAAAGAAAATCCTCCCATTGTCTGTATGCAGACCAACAGCACATGCTATCAGGGAACTTCCCGTATGGTTCCCCGGGGCATCCTCTGGCACGATACCGACGCCGGAAACCCCAACCTTTGCCGCTATGTGCAGCCCCATGAGACGGAGGAAACTTACGCGGAAATGATTGCCCTTCTGGGGAAAAACCGCTACGGTAACGACTGGAATCATAAATACCGGAAAGCCGGTATGAACTGCTGGATTGGCAAGCTGGCTGACGGCACCGTGGCCACGGTGCAGACCATGCCCTGGGACTTTGCCCCCTGGGGCTGCCACGAAGGAAGCCGCGGCAGCCTGAACAATACCCACATCCAGTTCGAAATCTGTGACGATGGCTACAAAAGCAAGGAATATTTTGAAGCCGTCTACAAAGAAGCCTGCGAAATCACCGCCTATCTGTGCGCCCTGTACGGCCTGGACCCTCTGGGCACCTTTTCCTATAACGGCGTGGAGGTGCCCGTCATTACCTCCCACGGCGAAAGCTACAAGTTGAAGCTGGGCAACAACCACGGCGACCCTCTGAAATGGCTGAAAAAGTTCGGCAAAACCATGGACGATGCCCGCCGGGATGTGGCAGCCCTGCTGCGGGGCGAGGAATGGCCGGAAGTGTCCGCGGCTGCGCCTGCACCCCAGGGCAATGCTGTGGTTCTTCGCACCCTGACCGAAGGCTGCACCGGCGAGGATGTGAGAGCGCTCCAGATTCTTCTGGCGGGCAGAGACTGTAATGGCCACATGCACAAGCCTGATGGAATCTTTGGCCCCAACACCCTGGGCGCTGTGAAGCTGTTCCAGCAAAAGGCCTGTCTTCCGGTCACCGGCGAGGTTTCCCAGGGAGAGTGGGAAAATCTTCTGGGGGTGGGGCAGTGAGTGAAGCCATCGTAGTGGCCCTGATCACGGGCGGCTTATCCCTGGCCGGTGTCATCGCCACCTGCGCCGTCACCGCAAATAAGCAGGAAAAAGCCCAGGCCGTGGCCCAGGCCATCACCGACACCAAGATCGAAGAGCTGACCCGGGAAGTCCGGGAACACAACAACTTCGCCCACCGCATCCCCATCCTGGAAGAAAAAGTCCACAACCTGGAACAGAGAATCAATGGATAATTGACAATGGACAATTGACAATTGGGGGATAACGGATTCTTCGACGCGCCTACGGCTTGCTCAGAATGACAGGATGAATGGGGAAAGCCCTCAAGTTTCCTCTGTCGTCCTGAGCGAGCGCAGCGCACCGAAGGACCCGTATCCCCCTGACTTCCATACGCAGCACCGAATTCCCCTGTAGGGGCGGCCATTGGCCGTCCGCTACCCGCTGCAATTTTGCAACCCGGTACGGGGCGTCGTAGGCACCGCCCCCTACAGCGCACCCTCAAATTTCCTCTGTCATTGCGAGCCCCAACGGGGCGTGGCAATCCGTACCCCCACAAGAAAGGACTGAAACTATGCGAACCAACCTGGCAAACCTGATCAAAGTCAAAACCCTGGTCACCCTCACGGTCATGGCGGTCTTCACCGTGCTTTCCCTGAAAGGCCAAATCTCCTCCGACAATGTGATGCTCATCGTCTCCACCGTCATCGCCTTCTACTTCGGCACACAAAGCAACAAAAATTGACAATGGACAATTGACAATGGACAATGAGGGGATAACGGATTCTTCGACTCCCCTTCGACTACGCTCAGGGTCGCTCAGAATGACAGATAAAGGTCGAAGGCCAATTCTATCTCCGTCGTCCTGAGCAAGCGCAGCGCACCGAAGGACCCGCATCCCCCGCGACTTCCCCGAAAAGGTACGGATTCTTCGACGCGCCTACGGCTTGCTCAGAATGACAGAAAAATGGGGAAAGCCCTCAAATCTCCTCTGTCATTGCGAGGGCCTTTAGGCCCGTGGCAATCCGCCTCCCCCCGACTTCCATACGCAGAATCGACTTCCCCCGTAGGGCGGGGGCTTGCTCCCGCCGAACCCGAATTCCATACGCCAAATCGACTTCCCTGTAGGGGCGGCCATTGGCCGTCCGCTACCCGCTGCAATTCCGCAACCCGGTAACGGACGAGCAATGCTCGCCCCTACACGCCTCCCCCGAATTCCATACGCCAATCCGAATTTTCCCCCCGTAGGGGAGGGTCTTGACCCTCCCGCCGACTTCCCCAAAGAGTTACGGATTCTTCGACGCTATTTAAAAAAATCGGCGTAGCCGATACCATAATTGTCAATTGTCCATTGTCAATTGTCCATTCCGAATTCCCTGCCTGCTCCCAACAAAAAGGGAGCAGCCCTCCCGGGCCGCTCCCAATCCCTCAATATTTCCGGCTCAGCAGTTTCTCTGCTTCCGCTCTGGTAATCTCTCCGGCGTTGCACTTTGCCATGATCTGCACATCCTTGTCATTGAGCTTGTAGCCCAGGTAGAAGAATGTGGAAATAATCATGCCAATCACCGGCACCAGGGCATACACAATCCAAAGTCCGTTCAGCGCCGCATCCGGCTGCCGCACACCCAGCTGCGCCAGGGCCTCGAAGCTCTCTGCCTCCACGGTGATCCAGCTAAACAGCCCCAGCAGGAACAGCGCCAGGGAAGAGCTGACAGCTCCCGTAATCTTGACAGAGAAGGTCTGAATGGCAAAGGTGATACCCTTGGCACTGATGCCGCTTTTGAACTGACCGTACTCGGCGCAGTCGGGGGTAAACATGAACGCCAGCACGCCCACCAGACACATGGGCACCGCCCGGATGCAGGTCATAACGAGAAATGCCGTTTTCTGCTCCCAGCCCACAAAATAGATCAAAAGACCCGACACAATATTGACAATATTGCACCAGAACAGCACCTTGAATTTATCCGCCTTCTTGAGAATCGAGGGCATCAGCATCGCCGCAATAACACCGGGCACCATGCCCAAAAGGTTCAGCAAAATGCTGTAATTCACATCGTGAAACAGATAAAACGACACAAACAGCGTCACCGCCGCGGAGGTTTTCAGGGCATCGGTAGCCATGTAGCCGCCGTAGTAGGTCAGCAGATACTTGTTGGATTTCAGGTAGGTAAACATCTGCTTAAAGCTGAAATCCCCCGTATCCTTTTCCGGGTCATAGTTGCGCTCCTTGCAGAAGATGCACATGGGCACCATGGTCAGGGCCGAGAATATGGAAAGAATTGCCACCGCAGCCGTAAAGGTCATCTTGAAAGCAGAGCCAATCATCAGCGGCAGCGCCACGGAGCACAGCAGGTAGCCCGCCCCGGAGAACACCCGGTTGACGCTGAGCAGCAGGTTGCGCTCCCGCAGATCGTCGGTCATGGTGTTGAGCATGGAGTAGGCGGGCACATCCGTCAATGTGTAAACGGTGTCCCACAGTAAATAGGCCACAGCAAACCATACAAGCTTCACCGTCTCGGAAGCTTGCGGAATGGCAAACACCGCGATGGTCACAAAGGGGATGCCAATGACGCTGATGCGCACCCAGGGCAGACCCTTCAGACCGGATTTGAACTTCACCTTGTCGAAAATATAGCCGAAAATGGGGTCATTCACCGCGTCCCAGATCTTCACGATAGCCAGCACCAGGGCCACCTTACCCAGGTTGATGCCCTGCATGGCAAGATAAGTGGACAGGAACAAAAATGTAATGTTGTAGTACACATTCTGTCCCACAAAATAGCTCCAGTAGCTGAGCCGTTCGCCAAAGGTTGTCATGTATCGTTTCATAGCTGCCTCCAATCGATGATGTGCTGCAAAATGCCCTTGGCGCATTGCTGCAGCTCGCCCAAAGTGATGCCCCCCTCTTTGCCAAGGGTGGCAAGGAGCGTGCCGTCGGGACGCTTCCCGGGGTCAATGTAACGGCCGCCGGGCATCAGCACATCCACCCGCGCCCTTACCCGGTAGGCGTTGCTGCGAAGCTTGGGGAATTCCGGGCTGCGGCGGTACTGCATCCACCAGTCGGTGATCACATTGCCCTGGTAGCCCCATTCCCCACGGAGGATGGTCGCCACCAAGTCGTAGTGATAGTGGGCCCAAACGCCGTTGATTTTGTTGTAGCTGGTCATGATGTTTCGGGGAGACGCTTCCTTTACGCAGATCTCAAAGCCTCTCAGATAAATCTCCCGCAGCGCCCGCTGGCTTACCACAGAATCATTGCTCCGGCGGTTGAATTCCTGGTTGTTGCAGGCAAAATGCTTGGGGCAGGCGCTAACGCGCTGACTTTGCAGGCCCCGGACCTGTGCCGCGGCGATCTTGCCGGTAAGCAGGGGATCTTCGGAGAAATATTCAAAGTTGCGCCCGCAAAGCGGATTGCGGTGGATGTTCATGCCGGGAGCCAGCAAAACATCGGAGCCCTTTTCCTTCATCTCCGCGCCCACCGCAGAGAAAACCTGCTCCATCAGCCCCTCGTCAAAGCTGCAGGCCAGGCTCGTTCCGATGGGCAGCAAGGAGCAGCTGTCATACAGGCGAATACCCGAAGGGCCGTCGGTGGTGACAATCACAGGCACACCCTTTTCCCGAAGACTTTCCGTCACGCCGCCGTAGATACCGGCGTTACCCTTGGCACCCAGAGGGTGATTCATAATGTAGCCGCCCCGACTGATGGCTTCCAGCTCTTCGTTACTCAGCTGGGCTACAAAGGCATCCAGGGAAACCTCCCCCTTCTGCACATCCGAAAGCTTGTAGCCCTTGTCCCCGGTGGGGAAAATCTCCTTGGGCAGATTGCGCTCAATCCGCCGGGCCAAATCCACGGTGGAGGCAGCGGCTCTGCGGGGAATCCGGTTGCAGTCCCCGTCCATTTCCTGCCGTGCCAGAATGGGGAAGCTCTTCTTCGGGGCAGCCGCCTCCTGCACCCGCTGCATCACCAGGGGATTTTCATAGCTGCGCTCCGCCACCATCTCCCCGTGCCGCACATCGCCGCCTAAGTAAAATTCGTAAGTACCGGGCACAATCACCCAGGCGTTTTTCGCCCCGGCCAGACCGCAGTCATCGAATACCGCCAGCAGATTCTCCGGCACCGTCAGCAGCAATTCCTGACTCTCTCCGGGAGCCAGTACCGCCGTCTTTCCGAAAGCCACCAATTCCCGCTCCGGAGCGCCCAGGGCGCCGCAGGGCTTTTTCACATACAGCAGCGCCGTCTCCCGTCCGGGATACACGCCGATGTTGGTCACGGTAATGTAGAACCGCAGCCCTTCGTGGCGGCAGTCCAGGGCAAATTTGGTGTAGCTGAGGCCGTGTCCAAAGGGGAAGCGGACTTTATCCTTGGCAAAGGTTTCAAAATACCGGTAGCCCACATAGATGTCCTCCCGGTATTCGTTTCTCAGGAAGCCGCCGAAGCAGTCGGCGCTGGGGTAGTCCTCGTAGGAATTGGCAACGGTGTCCGTGAGCCGTCCCGAGGGATTTTCCTTGCCCGTCAGCAGGTCGGCGGCGGCGTTGCCCATCTCCATGCCGCCCTGCCACAGCACCAGCACCGCACCCAGAGGATACTCTTCCAGGAAGGAAAGATCCATCACAGCGCCGATGTTCAATAGCAGCACCGCCTCCGGGAACTTGGCCGTCACCAGATGGAGCATGTGCTTTTCTTCTTCCGTCAGATAGAAGCTGCCGGGTTTGCGTACATTCTCCCGATCCTCACCGGCGCTGCGGCCAATGACCACCACCGCCTGATCCGCTTCCACGCCGTCCAGAATCTCTTCCGTCAAGGGCATCTCCGGGAAAAACCGGGGCCACAGGCCCCAAACCTGGTCATCCACGGGATTTTCTTGGCAGAAAGCGCGATATTTCTCCGCCAAAGCCGCATCCAGCTTCAGGCCGGGACAGTTTTGGATGCCTTCATAAATGCTTACGGTGTAGGGGAAATTCACATCGCCCCCGGAGCCGTAGCCGGTGTAAAACCCCTGCATCTGGCACCGGCCAAAGAGGGCCACCTTCGTCCCATGGGAAAGGGGCAGCACGCCGTTATTTTGCAGCAGCACAGCCCCCCGGGCAGCAGCAGAGCGCAGCAATGCGGGCATCCCCTCCGTCACAGACTTCACAGGGTTGTGATGATCCTGCGCCTGACTCAGAGCCCCGGCCATCTTCATAGCCCCGTCCACGATTTTATTCAGCAATTTCATGGAAAAATCCTCCACATTTCCCATAATTTCTCACCGTAATCCTACCATTTCCTCCACCTCTTGTCAATCCCCCCGGCGTGCCGCCGACTTCCATACGCCAATCCGAAAGAGATACGGATTCTTCGACGCGCCTACGGCTTGCTCAGAATGACATGCAAAACGGGGAAAACCCTCAAATTTCCTCTGTCGTCCTGAGCGAGCGCAGCGAGTCGAAGGACCCGCATCTCCATTACCCCGGTACGATTTTCTTACCCGGCACGGGAGGCTCAAGAGCCGCCCCTACAAATCCCCCCGACAAAATCCCCTTGCATTTTCCATCCGTACCTGTTATAATACCCCCATCACGCAGGGTTCGTATATCGGTAATACAACGGCTTCCCAAGCCGTGAAGGCGGGTTCGACTCCCGTACCCTGCTCCAAAAAGAAGAGATGCCACTCCGGCATCTCTTCTTTTTTTGCACCCCATTTACAACCGCCCCACCGTGGTGTATACTGAAAACAATCCCCCGAATTCCCTACGCCCTTGGCTCCCTCTGATGAGGGAGCTGTCAGCGAAGCTGACTGAGGGAGAGAACCCGACTTCCATACGCCAATTCCAAAGGAGGACCCCCATGGAACAGTTCAACCGCAATATCACCGGCCTGACCCCTTCCGCGTCCATTGAATTCATGGCCAAGGCCAAGGCGCTCCAGGCCCAGGGTCTGGATGTGATCAACCTGGCAGGAGGCGAGCCGGATTTCGATACCCCCGCCCCCATTATCGAGGAAGCCTGCCGCCAGATGCGCGCGGGCTTCACCCATTACACCGTGGGCCAGGGCCTGCCGGAGCTGCGGGCGCGGATTGCCCGGAAGCTTCTGGAAGAAAACGCCGCCCCCTACGATGCCGATGAGATTATCGTCACCCCCGGCGGCAAGAATGCCATTTATCTTGCCATCAGCACCCTCTTAAACCCCGGCGACGAGGTGCTGTACCTGGACCCTGCCTGGGTGTCCTATGTGCCCATGATTGAAGCCGCCGGAGGCAAGGCGGTGCCGGTGGTGCTGCGTTATGAAAAGGGCTACCGCATCGAGTCCGCAGCCCTGGAAGCCGCGGTGACGGAGCGCACCAAGCTTCTCATCGTCAATTACCCCAATAACCCCACCGGCAAAGTGCTCACCCGCCCCGAAGCCAAGATTCTGGAGCAGTTCCTGCTGCGGCATAAAGATGTGATCCTGCTGTCCGACGAGATCTACGAGCGCATCGTCTTCGACGGCAACACCACCGTCAGTCCCGCGTCTTTCCCCGCCATCCGTGACCGGGTCATTACCGTCAACGGCTTTTCCAAGAGCGTGGCCATGACAGGCTGGCGTCTGGGCTACCTGGCCGCCCCACGGCCCATTGCCAGGCAGACCTATAAGCTCTACCAGCACTCTATCACCTGCGTCAGCGGCTTCATCCAGAAAGCCGCGGTGGTGGCCCTAGACTGTGCCGCGGAGATAGAAGCCATGCGCGCATCCTACGCCCACCGGCGGGAACTGTTCTTCGCCGCCCTGAACGCCATCGACGGCGTGGAAGCCATGGCCCCGGAAGGCGCTTTCTACGCCTGGGTGCGCATCGAGAAGGGGGATATGGATTCCTTCGCCCTGTGCAATTATCTTCTGGAAGAAGCCATGGTGGTGGGCGTCCCCGGAGAATCCTACGGCAGTGGCGGTGCCAAATGCGTCCGCTTCTCCTTCGCCACCGCCCTGGAAGACTTGCTGGAAGCCGCCCGCCGCATGAAAACCGCCCTGGACAAACTCTGAAATTTACAGTTAAAAGCACCGCAGTACACACTGCGGTGCTTTTTCACGCCCCCCAATTCCAATCCAACGCGCTTCGTCCCCTCACCGTAGGGGGCGGCGCCCTCGACGCCCCGCTACCGGCTCACAGTTACGCAGAAAGCACGGATTCTTCGACGCGCCTTCGGCTTGCTCAGAATGACAGCTAAAAGGGGAAAGCCCTCAAGTTTCCGCTGTCGTCCTGAGCAAGCGCAGCGCGCCGAAGGACCCGTTCTCTCCTTAAAAGGTAACGGATTCTTCGACGCGCCTTCGGCTTGCTCAGAATGACAGCAAAAAACGGAAAACTTTCAAGTTTCCTCCGTCGTCCTGAGCGAGCGCAGCGAGTCGAAGGACCCGCATCCCCCTAATTTACCAAATTTTGGAAAAAGTAACAAACAATAACAAAAAATGAAAGAAAACCGTTGATTTGTTGTTGCCATTGCAAAAGATTTTCTTATAATATAAAATTAGTTTACTTTGGGGTCGTATATTTATTTTTGGAAAGGGGTGTCCGATCGTGACGGAAAAGGAGCTGCGCAAACTCAACCGCTATCAGCTTCTGGAGCTGCTGGTGATGCAGACAGAGCGTGCGGAAAAGCTGCAGAAGCAGCTGGAGCGTGCCGAAGCGCAGTTCAACGATCAGGACATCCGGCTCACGGCCCTGGGCTCCATTGCGGAAGCATCCTTGCAGCTGCATGGGGTCTTTGAAGCAGCCCAGGCAGCGGCGGACGCCTATCTGGAATCCGCCCGGACCCAGGCGGAAGAAATCCTGGAAAATGCCCGCAAAAAAGCGGAGCAGATCCTCACCGAAGCCCAAAACAGCCTATGAAACGATACACAGGAAAAAAGGTCCATGAGCTTCCCGCCCTGGACCAGCTGAAAAAAGAACTGAAGCGGGAGCAGTACCACCGGCGTTTCAAGCGTCTGCTGCGCTCTACCGTCAGCACATTGATCGTGGTGGCGGCGGTGGCGGCCCTGATCGCAACGCTGCTGCTGCCGGTGCTGCAGATCGCGGGTACCAGCATGGAGCCCAGCCTGATGGATGGGGACATCGTGCTTCTGATGAAGACCGACCGCCTGAAAACCGGCGACCTCTGCGCGTTTTACTATTCCAATAAGATCCTCATCAAGCGGATCATCGCCACCCCCGGCGATTACATCTGGATCAACCCCGACGGCACGGTGTACCTCAACGGCACGGAGCTGCCGGAGCCCTATGTGCAACAAAAAGCCCTGGGCGAATGCGATGTGGAGTTTCCCATGCAGATCATCGAAAAGAACTATTTCATGATGGGCGACCAACGGGAGACTTCTATCGACAGCCGCAGCAGCGTCATCGGCAACATCGCCCAGGACCAGATCATCGGCAAAATCATCTGCAAATTCTGGCCCCTGAGCGAATTCACCTGGCTAAAATGAATTGACAATTGACAATGGACAATTGACAATTCAAAAACGGATTCTTCGACTCACTGCGCTTGCTCAGAATGACAGACAAAACGCTGAAAACCCCCAAGTATCCTCTGTCGTCCTGAGCAAGCCGCAGGCGCGTCGAAGGACCCGTCCCCCAAAGGTAACGGATTCTTCGACTCACTCCGTTGAATTGCGGTATGATTGCCACCGGCAATCATTTAGATTTTGATTCGCTGCGGGTCGCACCACGCTCAGAATGACAGAGAAATGAAGAAAGCTTTCCCCATTTATCCGTCGTCCTGAGCGAGCGCAGCGAGTCGAAGGACCCGTCCCCTAAAGGTTACGGATTCTTCGACTCCGGGCTATCGCTGAATTGCGGTATGATTGCCACCGGCAATCATTTAGATTTTGATTCGCTCCGGGTCGCACCACGCTCAGAATGACAGAGAAATGAAGAAAGCTTTCCCCATTTATCCGTCGTCCTGAGCGAGCGCAGCGAGTCGAAGGACCCGTCCCCTAAAGGTTACGGATTCTTCGACTCCGCATCTTACGATGCTCCGCTCAGAATGACATGCAGAAGCACCAGCCCTCAGGTTTTTTCTGTCATTGCGAGGGCCTTTAGGCCCGTGGCAATCCGCATCCCCCCGACTTTCATACGCCAACCCGACTTCCCCCCGTAGGGGCTTATCAATTGCTCGTCCGCGACTTCCATACGCAGTACCGACTTCCCAATTGACAATTGTCCATTGTCAATTTTCAATTGTCAATTCTCTTGAAAGGAGGTGACAAACCCTTGCGTGATCCTTCCCGAAAATATCTTCGCAGCGCCCGGCGTATCTGGCGACTGCGCAGCGGCATGCACCGCGTGATCGCTTTTTGCTCTGCCATGGTGATTCTGGCGGTGTTCTGGAACCTGAAGCTTACGGGCATTACCCTGGCCGGCGAAGCCTTCTGCGGCCAGGCTGAGCATGCCCATAGCGAAGCCTGCGGCGAAACCTGCACCCTTTCGGAGCACATCCACACCGCCGCCTGCTATTCCAATCTGGAAGCGGATCTGGAAACGGAAGAGATCTGGAAAGCCAGCATTGGCGATCTGATTCCCGGCGCCACCACCAAAGAGAAGGTGATGCTCATCGCCCAGTCTCAGCTGGGATATACCGAAAGCCAGCTAAATTTCCAGGTGGATGCCAACGGCGTCCGCCATGGCATCACCCGCTACGGCCAGTGGTACGGCAACCCTTATGGCGACTGGTCATCCATGTTTGCGGCCTTCTGCCTGCACTACGCAGGGGTGAAGGATGTCACCTTTAACGCCGGAGCGGAAGCCTTCCGGCTGGAGTGGGAAGCCGCCGGCAACTACCAAAGCGCCGAGGCTTACGCCCCCCATGTAGGCGACCTGCTGTTTTTGAATGCCCAGGCAGTGCCCACTCAGCTGCGCACCACGATGCCGCAGCCGGAACCCGCGGAAACCGTTCCCACGGAAACCATCCCCACAGAAACCGTTCCCACGGAAACCATTCCTGCGGAAACCACTCCTGAGGAAACCGTTCCCACCGAAACCATCCCCACGGAAACCGTTCCTCCGGAAACCGTTCCCACAGAAACCGTTCCTCCGGAAACCACTCCCACGGAAACCATCCCCACGGAAACCATCCCCACGGAAACCATCCCCACGGAAACCATCCCCACGGAACCTACCCCCACCGAAACCATCCCCACTGAAACCATCGCTGTCACCCCGCCGGTGTATTACAATTCCGGCACCGGTGCTTCCCGTGTGGGCATCATCACCGGCGTCTTTGACGACGCGGTGACGGTAATTCTGGGCGATGTGGACGGCACCGTGGCGGAGCTGACCTATTCCGTTACCGACCCTGCCATCGTAGGCTACGGTCTGGTGCCGGAGAACTCCCGCCATATTATGAAGGCGGCGGCCCCGACCGGCATGACCACCGTGGCCAGCACCGTCTATTATGACGGCAGCCAGCTGAGCAACAGCGCCAACCGCTATGTGTTCTACATTGACGCCGGGGGCACCTACTATGCCATCGACGGCTCCGGCAATGCCGTCTCCGTCCAGGTGGATGCCGACGGCACCGTGCATGTGTCCGGGGACCCCAACCGGATTCTCTGGACGGTGTCCTGGTACAATAACGGTTCCTGGGCCATCCAGAATGTGGCCACCGGCCGCTATCTGCACCCCTATTACAACAGCGCCACCGACAACGGCATCACCACCCCCGGTCGCTGGGGCACTATTATGACCGCCAACAATGGCAACCTCTGGCTCAGCCACAGCGCCTATGTGGGTTTTGACTGGAATGCCATGAACTTCCGGATGGCCCGCAATGCCGGTGAGAACAGCACCTTCCGGGTAGCCGTTTCCCGGCCCTGTACCATCTGGCTGGACGGCACCAACGGCGGCATCATGAGCCTGGGGGGATCTCCCAACACCGCCACCACCGCCACCACCGGCGCGGTAATGACCCTGCCGGACCAGTGGCAGGCCCCGGATAAATACGCCTATGTGCTCAAGGGCTGGTACGATATCGTCAACCACAAGTACTACGCCCCCGGCGATTCCTACACCGTCACCGGCGACGCGGTGCTCTACGCCGACTGGCAGGCCTCCACCTACGATGTGGGCCGGTTCAACAATCAGGTAGCCGACACCGTCAGCACCAACCACTTCGTCACCACCCGGCTCTTTGACTATGGCGCGCTGCTGAATGTGATTTCCCAGGATGCGGATGTGACCATTTCGGCAAGCAGCCACAGCGAGGTGTGGAACCTGCTGACCTCCGGCAATAACCCCTACAACGGCCAGCCCAACACCAATTTTATTCTCCGTGACTGGGACCAGGGCGGCGAGGATATCTCCTACCCCAACGGCCATAACGACCGTAATAACCCCACGGATGCCGGTACCGTCTATCCCGGCCTCTATACCGATGCCATCCGGGACATTTTCTTTGATCCTTCTATGGAGCTTCCCGGCAAGACCTACATCGGCACCGCGGACCATCTGTTCCAGCTGTGCCTGGACCCCAATCACGAGCACTACGGCTACTATTACTATAACTCCGAGCTGAACGCCGCCTCCTATAATCAAAGCGACAGCCGGTTCTATGTGTATGAGTATCTGGAGCGCACCCGGGACTCTTCTACTTCCGAAGACGGCGGCAAATATTCCGACTTCCTGCCCTTCAACTCTCCCTACGCCAACACAAACGGCAAAACCGTCCATACCTACACCTATAACGGCGCGGAAGGGGAGTACGCAGGCACCACCCACTACATGTACGACTCCAAGTACACCGGCGGCAATGAAAGCCCCAACAATACCGGCACCAACTACTGGTTCGGCATGGCGATGGATGTGGAATTCTATCTGCCCGTGCAGCCCGGCTCTCAGGTGGACGGACAGTACGGCAACAAGGATATCTACGGCAAGGACATGCACTTCCAGTTCACCGGCGACGATGATGTCTGGATTTTTGTGGACGGCAAGATGGTGCTGGACCTGGGCGGTCTGCACGGCAGAGAAAGCGGCGATATCAATTTCTCCACCGGCACCGTCACCATCAACGGCGTCCGCAACGATGCCCTTTCCGCGGCGCTGCAAAGCATCCCGGCAGGGGAGCACACCCTGACCCTGTACTACATGGAGCGCGGCAGCTCATTGTCCAACTGCGCCATCTACTTCAACCTGGCACCCCGGTTCGCCTTCACCATCCAGAAGGAAGATGCCCTGACCAAGGATGTGCTCAACGGCGCTGAATTTTCCGTGTACCTGGATCAGGCCTGCACCGTTCCTGCCCAGCTGTGGGCAGATAAAGCCTCCCACGAACGGGGCGACACCCCCACCAACGCCTTCACCGTCACAGATGGCGCGGCCAACATGTGGGGCATGGGCGCAGGCAACACCTATTACATCAAGGAGACCCGTCCCCCGGACAAGGCCGGTTACGGCCTGGCCAACGGCGTGATTCGCCTGACCTTCGACCAGCTGGGCACTGCCAGCTATCAGGTGGAAATGCTGGATACCGGCAGCGGCCTGTCTCCGGGCTTCAATGTCCACGGCCTGCGTATCGATGCCGAGGATCAGCAGGCCTACATCGTGGCCACCAACGCCCCCACCTGGGCCCAGGAAAGTACCACCGTCACAGCCCTGAAGCGGTGGAATGACAGTCTCAGCCACAGCGCTGACACCGTTACCGTCTATCTGACGGTGCCCGATGGCAAGGGCGGCATCCTGCGCTTGCAGGAAGCAACCCTCAGCGCCGCCAACAACTGGACTTACACCTGGAAGAACCTGCCCAAGTATCTGGAAGACGGGGTCACCCCGGTGCCCTACGGCGTGGAAGAAAGCTACACCCCCGGCTACTACACCACCGTGGAAGGCTTCACCGGCACCTATGAGATCACCCAGGAAAGCTGGCAGGATGCCTCCTGGCTTGAAAACGGCAAGACCTATATCCTCCGGGACGGCAGCGGCAATGCCCTTTCTACCCAGCGCTATGCCGAGGATACGGGCTTTGCTTGGATCAGCGAGGACGCCGCCAAGACCGATCCCCTGGCCCAGTGGACAGCATCGGTAAACGGCAATAATGTGCGCCTGACCAACGGGTCCGGCCAGACCATTACCTTCTGGTACGGAAACGGCAGCCCCACGGACTTCTACGCCTACAACCAGCAGGTGGAAGACAATAACCGCAAGCAGTATTACGCCATGGGCAGCCGCAACGGCGGTATCAACCTGAGCTATGCGGGCCGCTACATCGCCGATACCTTCAACGACGCGGGCAAGTTCCAGAATACTACCGACTGGAACCGCAGCCGTGTCTTCTACCCAGCCACATTGGTGTCCACCCCCCAGAATATCACGGTGAAGGATCAGGGCTTCCTGGTTACCAACACGCCTCTGGACCGGGAAACCTCCCTGACGGTGTATAAGAACTGGTCTATCCCCGCCGATATGAATGCCTCCGCCTATGAGCGTCTGGAGGTTCCCGTGCGGCTGTATGCCAACGGCGAGGATACCGGCAGAACCGTTACCCTCTCCCTGAAAAACGGCTGGCAAGCGGTATTCCGGGGCCTGCCCTACACCGATTCCCAGGGCAATGTGATCCAGTACACGGTGAAAGAGACCTGGGACAGCGTGGACTGGGCAGCCACCTACGGCCCCATCACCGCTTCCGGCGGCACCACACCCAAGTATTCCGTAACCATTACCAACATCTATCGCAAAACCGGTCCCGAAATGCCCTCCACGGGCTACGCGGGCCGACTGCTGTATATACTCTGCGGCTCCGGCATCCTGCTGGGGGCGCTGGTATACGGAATGGTCGCAAGGCGCAAGCGTGAAAGGAGGTTTATCTGAAGCCTTCCAAAAGCACGACAATCCTTTGCGCCGTGCTTCCCGTTCCGAAACATAAACTGTTTAAAAATTTTTTAGGAAAGGAAACATACATCATGAAAAGATCAATTAGCATCATCCTGGCGCTGACCCTGGTGCTGAGCCTGTCTGCCGCCGCCTTTGCAGCCGGTGACGGCTCCATCACCATCGACGGTGTCAACATTGGCACTGAGTACGCCATCTACCGTCTGCTGGCTCTGGAGTCCTTCAAGAAGGACGACGCTTACTCCTACAAGGTAGACCCCGCCTGGGCAGGCTTCTTTGCCGAGACCAAGACCCTGACCTATGTGGACATCGACGCCGCCGGTTATGTCACCTGGATCGGCGCCGAAGACGATGCAACCATGGCTGAATTTGCCAAGTACGCCCTGGAGTATGCCCAGACCAATGGCATTGCCCCCGTGGATGAGTACACCATCCCCGATGGCTACACCGAAGATACCTATAAGTTCGCAGGCCTGGATCTGGGCTGGTACCTGGTGGATTCCACTGCCGGTGCTCTGTGCGGCCTGACCACCACCGATAAGGATGCCGTCATCGTTGCCAAGAACCATGTGCCCATCATTGACAAGCAGGTTCAGGAAGACCTGACCGGCAACTGGCAGAGCAGCAACACCGCCGACATCGGCCAGATCGTCAACTTCAAGTCCGTCATCCATGTGGCCGCCGGTGCTGAGAGCTATGTGATGCACGATACCATGTCCGCCGGCCTGACCTTCGAGCACAACGGCGCCACCAGAGGTGTCACCAGCATTCTGCACACCAACTCCCTGGGCGAGGAGACCGAGCTTGTTGAGAACACCGACTATATTGTGGTGTCTTCCTGCACCGACGGCTGCGACTTCGAAGTGGTGTTCTCCGAGGATCTGATCAAGACCCTGAAGCCCAATGACCGTCTGCAGGTGGAGTACAACGCCATGCTGAACCGTCACGCTGTGGTGGCAGGCGAGGGCAACGAGAACGAAGTGAAGCTGGAGTACGGCGAAGACCACTACACCGTTCCCTCCTTCACCAAGACCTACACCTTCTCCTTCGACATCGTAAAGACCACCACCTCCAACACCCTGCTGGACGGCGCCGAGTTCCGGATCTACGACGCAGCTGTGGGCGGCAACGAGATCGCAGTTGTGCCTCTGCTGGCTGCCGATGATACCACCCCCGTGCTGGATGCCAACGGCAATCCCATGTACCGCCGCGCAAGAGCCGATGAGACCGGCGTTTCCATCAAGGTTGTGGGCGGCGTTGTCACCGTGGTGGGCATGGACAACGGTGTCTACTACCTGGAAGAGACTGTGGCTCCCGCCGGCTATAACAAGCTCACCTCCCGTAAGGAATTCACCATTGCCGATGGCAATGTCAGCGCAAAGTTTGACGGCGGCATCTACGCCACCGGCTCCGGCGTTCAGGTGGTCAACAAGACCGGTACCATGCTGCCCGAAACCGGTGCAGAAGGCACTTTCCTGTTTGTCACCCTGGGCATGATCCTGGTTCTGGGCACCGGCGTCCTGCTGGTCACCAAGAAGAGAATGTCCATGATCGTGGAGTAATTCTCTCTCCCATTTCCAATTCGCAGGGGAGGGCCCCCGGCCCTCCCCTCCCGAATTCCCTACGCACCCCCGACTTCCAACGAGCCTCGGCTCCCTCTGATGAGGGAGCTGTCAGCGCAGCTGACTGAGGGAGAGATCCCGACTTTCATACGCAGCACCGACTTCTCAATTGACAATTGACAATGGACAATTGACAATTAGAGTTACGGATTCTTCGACTCCGCATCTAACGATGCTCCGCTCAGAATGACAATCAGAAGAACCAGCTATCAGGTTTTCTCTGTCGTCCTGAGCAAGCGCAGCGCGCCGAAGGACCCGCATCCCCCCGACTTCCCCAAAAGAGTTACGGATTCTTCGACGCGCCTTCGGCTTGCTCAGAATGACATGCAAAACGGAGAAAGCTCTCAAGATTCCTCTGTCATTGCGAGGGCCTTTAGGCCCGTGGCAATCCGCATCCCTCCGAATTCCATACGCCAAACCGACTTCCAACGAGCCTCGGCTCCCTCTGATGAGGGAGCTGTCAGCGCAGCTGACTGAGGGAGAGATCCCGACTTCCATACGCAGCACCGACTTCCCAATTGTCCATTGTCCATTGTCCATTGGCCATTACCTATAACACCAGGGAGAAACCTATGCAAAGCCGAAAAGTTACCATTATTCTTCTGATAGCCTTCTTCATAGGCCTCTCCGTGCTGTTATACCCCTCCATCAGCAGCTACTGGAACAGCAAAACCCAGTCCGAAGCCATCGTGGACTATGAGGCAATACTGGCGGCCTACAAACCGGAGGACTACACCGCCGTTTTCGAAGCGGCAGAGGCCTATAATCAGGCACTGGCCGCCCTGGACATGCCCCTGCGGGAGTATCAACAACTGGAAGACACCTACTGGAAGACCCTGGACATCAGCGGCACCGGCATGATGGGATACCTGACGGTGCCCAAGATCAGCCAGGAGCTGCCCGTGTATCACGGCACCTCCGACGCGGTGCTTGGCTTTGCCGTGGGCCATTTCCAGGGCACCGGCCTGCCCGTCGGCGGCGAAGGCAACCACAGCGCCGTATCCGCCCACCGGGGTCTGCCCACAGCCGTCCTCTTTACCCACCTGGACCGCATGGAGCTGGGCGACCTGTTCTATTTCACCATCCTGGACCGCACATTCACCTACGAGGTGGATCAGATCCGCATCGTGGAGCCCCAGGATGTAAACCTGCTGCTGCCGGAAGAGGGCAAGGACTACTGTACCCTCATCACCTGCACCCCCTACGGCATCAACACCCACCGCCTTCTGGTAAGAGGCCACCAGGTGGACGCTTCCCAGAAGCGTAACATCTACATCGCCAACGAAGCCTACCGGGTGGATACCCTCATCGTCATGCCCCTGGTGGCGCTGCCCATCATTGTGGTGCTGCTGATCTATGTGATGGTGGCACCTGTGAAGAAAGAATCGTTAGGAGAGGATCTGCCATGAAACACCGCGCCCATATCCGGCTGCTTGCCGCCGCGCTGTGCCTGCTGCTGTGCGTGCAGGTGTTTGCGGCGGAATCCGTGGACCTGGAAAGAGCTTGCAGCCTGACTTTGCACTATACCCAGCGGGACGCTGCCCTGGCCGGGCAGGAGATCGCCCTGTACCGGGCAGGGGATGTGCATGAAAACGGCACCTACGCCCTGACCCTTGCATACCCCGTGGAGATCCAGGGCATTACCTCGGAAGCCGAATGGCAGGAAGCCGCAGCCACCCTCAGCGCCTATCTCACCGCCGATGCGGTCGCCCCCCATTACACAGCCACCACCGATGAAACCGGCACCGTTTCTTTTACCGGCCTGACCCCCGGCCTGTACCTGATCAGAGGGCTTAGCGCAGCCGTCCCGGAGGGAAAGTGCGTGTTCGCGGATTCTTTCCTGTTCCTGCCCCGGAATGAAAGCGGCAGCTATACCTATGATGTGGATGCCAACCCCAAACACGCCTCCTTTATGCCCACGGGAGAAGAATATTCCGTGCTGAAGCTGTGGAAGGATGCAGGCGCCGCCGCAGAGCGCCCGGCTGAAGTCCAGGTGGATATCCTGAAGGACGGCGTCCTGGCAGAAAGCGTAACCCTCAGCGCCGCCAATGACTGGCGCTACAGCTGGAGCGCCCCCCAGGGCCACAGCTTCACCGTGGTGGAGCGCAATGTGCCCCAGGGCTATACCGTCACCGTCACCGGGAACCAGACATCTTTTGTCATTACCAACACCGCGCCCCCGGATACCGATAACCCCCAAACCGGCGACAGCGCGCCCATTTTGCTCTATATCCTGCTGCTGTGCCTGTCCGGTATGGCGCTGGTGATTCTGGGCATCTGGGCCCTCGGGAGAAAGAACCATGAAAAGAACCGGTAAAGTCCTGATTTTTGCGGGCATTGCCCTGATTATCTTGAGCCTCGGCGTCTTGCTGCTGATGCAGCTTGCGGACCGGCAAGCTGAAAAAAACGCCGAGGCTCTGCTGCAGCGGCTGGATGCTCTGCTGCCGCCCCTTCACGCCGGTTCTGAGGAATCCTACCGGGTCATGACCATGCCGGCACTGGAAGTGGATGGCCGGGATGTGATTGCCATTGTGGAGATTCCCGCCTTTTCCCTGCGGCTGCCGGTGCTGAGCAGCTGGGAGCAGGGGCGTGACCTTCCCCGGCGCTTATCCGGCAGCGCCTATGACGGCAGTTTGATCATCGGCGGCAGCGCCGCCCAGTTTGCCTGTTTTGACCGGATTCCCAACGGCACGGAAGTCACCGTCACAGATATGCGGGGCGCCGTCTTTACCTACACGGTATCGCGCATCGGCCGCGCGACCACCGCCGATGCCGAAACCCTCTGCGGAAGTAAACTCACCCTCTTCGCCCGCCAAACAGCTTCCTTAGAATACATCCTCCTCCGCTGCAACTAAAGGACACCCCACCGGGTGTCCTTTTTTATATCCCCCCGAATTCCATACGCCAACCCGAATTCCGCCTGTAGGGGAGGGTCTTGACCCTCCCGCTACCAGCTGCGATGTCGAATTGACAATTGACAATGGACAATTGACAATTAGAAAACGGATTCTTCGACTCCGCATCTAACGATGCTCCGCTCAGAATGACAGCAAAACGCGGAAGGCTTTCCCCATTTATCCGTCGTCCTGAGCAAGCGCAGCGCGCCGAAGGACCCGTTCTCCCCAACGACTTCCCTACGCACCCCCGACTTCCATCGTAGGGGCGAGCATTGCTCGTCCGCTGCCAGCTATCGATTACGAATTGACAATTGACAATGGACAATTGACAATTAGAAAACGGATTCTTCGACTCCGCATCTAACGATGCTCCGCTCAGAATGACAGAAAAAACCGGAAGGCTTTCCCCATTTATCCGTCGTCCTGAGCAAGCGCAGCGCGCCGAAGGACCCGTTCTCCCCAACGACTTCCATACGCACCCCCGACTTCCCAATTGTCAATTGTCAATTGTCAATTGTCCATTGTCCATTGTCAATTGCCCATTGTCCATTGCGCATGTTCTCCTGCACCCTCTCGGCATACCCCCTAATTATCCCCCGGTCAATTTGTGCAAATGAGCGAAAAAAGCTTCTATTCGTTGACAATATTTTTTAATTTTGTATAATCCTAAGTAGTTACATGCGTGTAACGAGAACCACCCCCAAAAACGCTTGGAGAGGCGTAAAATGAAAGAGGAGGATTCCCAAAATGAAGAAAATCGTATCCCTGCTGCTGGTTCTGGCCCTGGCTCTGAGCCTGTTCGCTGCCTGCGGCGCAAAGAACAAGCTGGACATCGGCATCGTGCTGCCTACCAAGGACGAGGATCGCTGGCTGGCTGACGAAGCTACCTTCAAGAAGATGATCGAAGAGAAGGGCATCAAGGCTGAGATTATGTACTCTCAGGCTGACCCCGCTATCGAGAAGGCCAATGTTGAGGCCCTGATCCAGAAGGGCATCAAGGTCCTGATGATCTGCCCCTTCGACGGCGCTGCTGCTGCTTCCACCGTGGAGATGGCTAAGAAGGAAGGCGTGAAGGTTATTTCCTACGACCGTCTGATCACCGGTACCGACGCTGTTGACTACTATGTGGCATTCGAGTCCCAGAAGATCGGCGAAGCCATGGGTCAGTACCTGGTTGACCAGGCTGCAGCCTACGGCGGCACCGGCCTGAACCTGTACCTGTACTCCGGCGCTCTGACCGACAACAACTCCTTTACTTACTTCCAGGGCAACTGGAACGCTCTGCAGCCCAAGATCGCTGACGGCACCTTCATCGTCCGCAACTCCGAAGTTGCCATGAAGTACAAGGATACCAAGGACCTGTCCTACGATCAGCTGTACGAAATCATGCAGTCTGTTGACACCGAGTGGACTCCCTCCGTGGCAAAGTCCCTGGCCGAGGCCAACCTGACCAACGCCTCCGCTGAGCAGAAGGAGCTGTCCTTCATTACCGCTCCCGATGACAACACTGCCCGTGCCATCGCCGACGCTTTCATGGCTGATGCCGCTGTGAAGGAATTCCGTATCTGCGGCGCTGACGGCGTGGAAGGCTCCGTTCAGTACCTGATCGACGGCAAGCAGGACATGACCGTTTACTGCAACCCCGCCATGATCGCTGTGGCCGCCATGGATCTGGCTCAGAAGATGATCGCCGGTGAGAAGGTTGAGACTGCTGAGACCATCAACAACGAGAAGATCGACATCCCCGTGGTCCGTTGCGATGTGCAGCCCATCACCCGTGACAATCTGGTGGAAGTGTGGCTGGATGCCGGCGTTTACAACAAGGCCGACTACACCAACTACGAGGGCATCAGCGACGCTGTGAAGCCCGCCAACTACAACAACTAAATTTCCCTGAATCGTAACTGCGGGGGGCGGCCTGTGACCGCCCCCCAAATTCAAGGTTTTAGCCCCCATAGAGAATGAGGTGAGGAATTGAGCGAGTATATTTTGGAAATGCGCGGCATTACCAAAGAATTTCCCGGTGTCCGCGCACTGGATAACGTCAATTTCAAAGTAAAGCGTGGAGAGATCCACTGTCTGGTCGGCGAAAACGGCGCCGGCAAGTCCACCCTGATGAAAGTTCTGTCAGGCGTGTATAAATTCGGAAGCTACTCGGGTGATATCGTCTATAACGGTCAGGTGCAGCAGTTCCAGTCCACCAAGGACTCCGAGCATGCAGGCATCGCAATCATCAGCCAGGAACTGGCGCTGATTCCCGAGTTAACAGTATATGAGAACATTTTCTTCGGCCACGAAGTGATGCACGGAAAGACCATCAACTGGAACGAGACCATCGTCAAGGCCGGCGAAATGCTGAAGAAAGTTCGCCTCAGCGTGAATCCCTCCCGGAAGATCCGGGAGCTGGGCGTTGGCCAGCAGCAGCTGGTGGAGATTGCCAAGGCCCTGTCCAAGAACGCCAAGCTGCTGATCCTGGACGAGCCCACGGCATCACTGAACGAGGACGACAGCCAGAACCTGCTGCAGCTGCTGCGGGAGCTGCAAAAAGACGGCGTCACCTCCATTATGATCTCCCACCGTCTGAAGGAAGTGGTCACCATCGCCGATACCATTACGGTGCTGCGCGACGGCGCCACCATCTGCTCCATGGAAGCCACCGGCGGCAAGGTAGCCGAGAGCGAGATCATCAAGTACATGGTAGGCCGGGAGATCGACAATGTGTATCCCAAGCGCGAATATATCGCCCCCGGCGAAGTGGCGCTGGAGCTGCGCAACTGGACTGTCTTCGACCCCAAGCAGGAGCGCGTCATTCTGGACCATGTGAATATCCAGCTGCGCAAGGGCGAAGTGGTAGGTCTGTCCGGCCTCATGGGTGCCGGTCGTACAGAGCTGGCTCTGTCCGTCTTCGGCAACACCCCCAAGTATAAGCTGCTGGAAGGCGAAATTTTCGTGGAAGGCAAGAAAGTTGCCTTCAAGACCCCCAGAGACGCTACCAAAGCAGGCCTGGCCTATGTGTCCGAAGACCGGAAGCACAACGGCCTGATCCTGATTCAGGATGTTAAGTTCAATGTGACCGTTGCCAATCTGGAAAAGCTTCTGGAAGGCAATGTGATCAACGAAAACGAAGAGATCGTCCAGGTCAACAGCTATAAGGACTCTCTGAACATCAAAACACCTTCCATCAAGCAGCTGGTGGGCAACCTCTCCGGCGGCAACCAGCAGAAGGTGCAGATCGCCAAGTGGCTCTTCGCCGAGCCCAAGGTGCTGATCCTGGATGAGCCCACCCGTGGTATCGATGTGGGCGCCAAGTTTGAGATCTATACCATTATCAATCGTCTGGTCCGGGAGGGCTATGCCGTGCTGATGATCTCCTCGGATCTTCCTGAGATCCTGGGTATGAGCGACCGCATCTATGTGATGGCGGAAGGCACCATCACCGGCGAAATCAGCGCCGCCGAGGCCAATGAGCAAAACATCATGGCCATGGCCACCAAGACAGAGGAGGCATAACATGAACACTGAACTGAAACAAAGAAGCGTCCTGGGCGAGCTGCTGTGGATGCTGAAAAGCCATATCCGCGACTATGCCATGTTTATCGCCCTGGCAGCCATCTTCGTGATCTTCGGCATCGCCACCGGCGGCATCTTCCTTTCCCCCAGAAACATTACCAACCTGATCAACCAGACCGGTTACATCGCAGTTATGGCCGTGGCCATGACATTGATTCTGATCATCTGCGAGATCGACCTGTCCGTGGGCTATGTGTCCGGCTTCCTGGGTGCTGTGGCAGCCATTATGATGGTCCGCTGGGGCGTTTCCATGTGGATCGTGATTCCCGTGATCCTGATCTTCGGCGTGGTCATCGGCGCAGCCAAGGGCCTCATTGTCACCAAGATGGGCGTTCCCGCCTTCGTCACCACCCTGGCCTTTGAGTTTGCCTTCCGTGGCCTGCTGTCCCTGGCCACCTCCAAGTCCGGCACTATCCCCATCCATATCGACGCCTTTAACAACATTTCCAATGGCTTCGTCCCCAACATCGGCCAGATCGGCGGTATGCACGCTCTGTCTCTGGTGGTGGGCGCCGCTGTCATCGTGCTGATGGTGGTCTCCAAGATCAAGAACCGCAAGAAGCTGCAGAAGTATAACTTCGAGGTGTCCTCCAAGCCCGTGTTCATCATTACCCTGGTGTTCATGGCTGTGATCATCGGCGCCGTGGCCGTGATTTTGTCTTTGTACCGTGGCCTGTCCTGGACCATCGTCATCGTGGCGGTTGTGGTTCTGGCTTATAGCTTCCTCATGGAGAAGACCCGCCTGGGCCGCCATATCTACGGTGTGGGCGGCAACGCCGAAGCAGCCCGTCTGGCCGGTATCAATGTGGAAAATATCCGCATGTTCGCCTTCTGCTCCCTGGGCCTGATGACTGCTCTGGGCGGATTGCTGTTTGCCTCCCGTATGCAGGCAGCCTCCACCACCGCAGGCGCAGGCTTCGAGCTGGATGCCATCGCCTCCTGCTACATCGGCGGCACCTCCACCTCCGGCGGTATCGGTAAGGTCACCAACTCCGTGGTTGGCGCTCTGGTCATTATGTCTTTGACCAACGGCCTGAACCTGCTGGGCGTGGGCATCGCCTACCAGTACATCGTCAAGGGCGTCATCTTCATCGCAGCCGTGGCCTTCGATGTCTACAACCGCAAGAAAGCCAAGTAATTTCATTTTTCAAGCAGCCCCGGTAACCACCGGGGCTTTTCCCTGCCCGGTATCGTCACATCGCCTGTAGGGGAGGGTCTTGACCCTCCCGCTACCAGCTATCGATTACGAATTGACAATTGACAATTGTGCAGCGGATTCTTCGACTCCGGGCTATCGCCCTCCGCTCAGAATGACATCAAAAAACGGAAAGCCAATTCTATCTCTGTCGTCCTGAGCAAGCGAAGCGCGTCGAAGGACCCGTTCTCCCAATTACCCAGGTACGATCTTGCCACCCGGCACGGGAGGCTCAAGAGCCTCCCCTACAAGCGCCCCGCCCGGATTCCATACGCAGCAGCGACTTCCCACCGTAGGGGCGAGCATTGCTCGTCCGCTGCCAGGCCGCAATTACAAGCAAAGCAACGGATTCTTCGACGCGCCTTCGGCTTGCTCAGAATGACAGAAAAAAGAGGAAAGCCCTCAAATTTCCTCCGTCGTCCTGAGCGCGCCGCAGGCGCAGCCGAAGGACCCGTCTCCCCAACGAGAAAGGAAATTGTATGATTATCCGTAAAGAACCCTTCGGCATCACCGGGAGCGGCACCCCGGCTTCCCGCTTCATCCTGGAAAACGCCCACGGCACCCGTGCCATCCTGACAGACTTCGGCGTCACCCTGCTTTCCCTGACCTTCGCCGGGAAGGATGTGGTGCTGGGCTATGACGATCTGAAAACCTACGAAACCCAGACAGAATATTTTGGCGCCACCGTAGGCCGCTTCGCAGGCCCCATCCCCAACGCCTTGCTGCAAGTAGGGGAGAAGACCTACCCCCTGACCCGGAACATGGGTTCTCATCAGATCCACGGCGGTGTCCACGGCTTCTCCTTCCGGGTGTGGGACAGCGAAATTCTTCCTGACGCGGTGCGCTTCACCCTCTTTTCTCCCCATGGGGAGGAGGGCTACCCCGGCAACCTGCAAGTTTCCGTCACCTGCTCCCTGACGGAGGAGGACGGCCTGCTCTATACCTATGATGCCGTCTCCGATGCCGACACCGTGCTGAATATGACCTGCCACGCCTATTTTAACCTGAACGGCCACGATTCCGGCAGCGTCCTTTCCCATGTGCTTCAAAGCAGCGCCGCATACTGCCGGGCAGAAGAACCCGCCGGCGTCCCCAAAGCGGAAGTATTCTCCGTGACGGGTACCCCCTTCGATTTCACCAAGCCCCACCCCATTGGCGAAAACCTGCAAAATCCCCACCCCCAGCTGGATGCCCCCTACGGCTATGACCGGAACCTCTACCTGGGTCAATCCGGCATCTGGAAGCAGGCCGCCCTGGTGGAAGGGGAGACCGTCGCCATGGAAGTCCTCACCACCCAATCGGGTTTCCAGCTCTATTGCCCCGGCATCCCCCTGGAAAACCATCCGGGCAAAAATGGCGCTACCTACCAGCCCTACGGCGCTTTCTGCATGGAAACCCAGCATTGCACCGCCCCCGGCGAAACCCACCTCTATCCCACCCTAAAGGCAAACACCCCCTACCACCACCAAACCCTCTACCGCTTCTCCCATTGCAATCCCCAAAAAATCTTGTTATAATCGTAGGGCGCTTTCTTGCTCCCGCCGTAACCCGCTGCGATGTCGAATTGACAATTGACAATGGACAATGGACAATTGTGCAGCGGATTCTTCGACTCCGCATCTAACGATGCTCCGCTCAGAATGACAGAAAAAACCGGAAGGCTTTCCCCATTTATCCGTCGTCCTGAGCAACCCTGAGCGAAGTCGAAGGGGCGCGGTCGGACCCGTCCTCCCCACGAATTCCCCACCCAGCACCGACTTCCCACCCCTACCAGCCAGCGCGTCACCCGTACAAGCCTTATCCTTGTGCACGGTTCAATTTTCTGCCACGGGGGGAGATTCCTAAGAGGGGGGTGTATTTGGCGGCGCGAATTCCCAAAACGATAGCAAGTTTCTTCCGCAACGCCGACTCTAACGCCCCCTCTTAGGCCGACTTCTTTGGTTACTTTCTTGTTCGGAGACAAGAAAGTAACATTCCCCAGCAACACCTGTCCATTCCGAATTCCCCACCCAGCACCGACATTTCCGGAGAGAAACATTATGAAAAAACCCCAAATGACCCCCGTGGTCACCATGCATTATATTAAGCTCCTGCTGCGGGGCAGCCTGTTCCTGGCCGCCCTTGTCACCTACATCATCCACGCCGTCACCGGCACCGGCAGCGCCTTCGGGGGCTTCGAGAATGACCCCGTCCTTATCACGGTCATCTGGCTGTTCTTCATGGTCGATATGCTGCTGCGGTTCTTTCCCAACAAGCTGGAAAGCCCCGGCTGCCAGAAGCAGTTCCGAAAAAATTACATCCCCATCCCGGAAAATGCGCCCAAACTCCAGCCCGGGGTAGTCACCTTCGCGGTATTTGCCGCATGGATCGCCCTGAACGCCATTTTCGGCGCGCTGTACTACGCGGGCATCTTCGATAAGGGCATCCTGCTGCTGATCGCCTTGGCCTATTCCGTGTGCGACATTATCTGCATCCTCTTTTTCTGCCCCTTCCAGACCTGGATCATGAAAAACCGCTGCTGCACCACCTGCCGCATCTACAACTGGGACTATGCCATGATGTTCACGCCCCTGCTGTTCATCCCCAACATCTACACCTGGACGCTGCTGGGCACAGCCCTGGGGCTGCTTTTGCAGTGGGAAATCAAGCGCCGCCGGTTCCCGGAGCGGTTTTCCCCCTGCAGCAATGCGTTTCTCTCCTGCGCAAACTGCACCGAAAAACTCTGCCGCCATAAACGCCAGCTGCGCAGCTTCATCCGCAAGCATAACTTCGACCGCTTCGGCCAGCGATTCTTTAAAAAATCATAAAATAGGGTTGAATTCTTCTGCGCTGTGTGATACGATATAGTAGTATCGATATGGGCGAAGTGCGCCCTTTCGAGAGTTACCCCAAAGGAGACTAATTTATGCCTCATACCATTGCTGTGGCCGGCAAGGGCGGCGTGGGTAAGACCACCGTCTGCGGCATGCTCATCGACTATCTCATCAACAAGGGCGCAGCCCCTGTGCTGGTGGTGGATGCCGATGCCAATGCCAATCTCAACGAGGTTCTGGGCGTGGAAGCCGAAACTACCCTCGGCACCATCCGCGAAGAAATGGCCCAGGCCGAGCTGAAGAAGACTGTCCCTCCCGGCATGACCAAAGCCGAATACGCCGAATTCAAGTTCGGCAGCGCCCTCATTGAAGAGGACGATTTTGATATGCTCATCATGGGCCGCACCCAGGGCAAGGGCTGCTATTGCTATGTCAACGGCGTGCTGAAGACCCAGATGGATAAATACACCAAAAACTACAAATATGTAGTGATGGATAACGAAGCAGGCCTGGAGCATGTGGCCAGAGGCACGCTGCCCCATGTGGACACCATGCTGCTGATCTCCGATTGCTCCCGCCGTGGCATCCAGGCCGTAGGCCGCATTGCCGAAATGATCCGGGAGCTGGAGCTGAAGCCCGGCAGAATGGGCCTTATTGTCAATCGCGCTCCCGGCGGCGTCCTGGACAAAGGCACCCTGGAAGAGATCGAGAAGCAGGGCCTGACCCTCTACGGCGTCCTGCCCCATAGTGATGCCATCTACCAGTGCGACTGCGACGGCACCCCGTCTTCTAAGCTCCCTGCCTCCAATCCCACAAAACAGGCATTGAAAACTGTTTTGGAATCCCTGGGCCTGTGAGGCCTGTTAGGTAATAGGGAATAGGTAACAGTGAATAGGTAATGTGTGCCTTCGGCACGATTTTAAATCGTCGGCAAAGCCGACACCATACTTCTTCACTCTTCACTATTACTTTTTACCTTAATTCGTGTTCCTCGGAACAATCTATTCCGTTTAAAAAAATAAAAATATATCAAGGGGGAAACTATCATGTCTTTCACACCTAAGACAGCACCCTTCAGCGGCAAGATCAATGCCGTGACCCTGGGCACCGGTGACAATGCCATCGTCCTGGGCGGTCAGAATGTGCTGCCGTTCTACACCTTCGATGCTCCCATCGAAAACGCTCCCAAGGTTGGCGTGGAAATTTCCGACGCCGCTGACCAGTGGGATGTCCCCGGCCTGGTTGAGTTCTACGCAGGCTGCACCACCATGGCTGAGCGCGCCAAGAAGGCCGAGACCATGGAAGGCGCCGATTTCATCGCGCTGAACTTCGAGTCCGCCGACCCCAACGGTGCCAACCGCCCCACCGCTGACTGCGTTGCTGACGCTGTCGCCGTGGCCGAAGTGGTCACCAAGCCCATCGTCATCCTGGGCTGCAAGAACATGGAGAAGGACGGCGAGCTGTTCTCTAAGATCGCCGAAGCTCTGCAGGGCAAGAACATCCTGGTGATGTCCGCCCGCAACGAGGACTACAAGACCGTCGGTGCATCCGTCGCTCTGGCTTCCGGCCAGAAGGTTGGCGCTGAGACCGCTGACGACATCAACCTGGCTAAGCAGCTGAACATCATGCTGAAGCAGCTGAATGTTCCCGCAGGCTCCATCTGCATGAACATCGGTACCGCAGCTGTGGGCTACGGCTTCGAGTACGTTGCCTCCACCCTGGACCGTATCCGCGACGCCGCCATGAAGCAGAACGACGCCGACCTGCAGATGCCCATTGTCGCTCCCGTGTCCACCGATACCTGGAGCGTCAAGGAATCCACCGCATCCGAAGACGACGAGCCCGCATGGGGCAGCCGGGAAGAGCGCGGCATCCACATGGAGATCTCCACTGCTGCCGCTAACCTGACCGGCGGTGCCGACGCTGTTATCATGCGTCACCCCGCTGCTGTCGCCGCCATCAAGAAGTTCATCGCTGAACTGGTCTAATCGGAAGGAGGATACATACCATGGCTCTGAAAGGTCTTGACATTTTTAAGATTTCCCCTAAGAAGAACTGTAAGGAGTGCGGCAGCCCCACCTGTATGGCTTTCTGTATGAAGGTCGCTCAGGGCGCCGTCTCCATCGATAAGTGCCCCTACTTCTCCGACGAAGCAAAGGCAATGCTCAACGAGCAGACCGCACCCCCCATGAAGACTATCACCGTCGGTGAGCACAAGCTGGGCGGCGAGACTGTTCTGTTCCGTCATGAGAAGACCCTGGTCAGCAAGAACCTGTACGCTGTCGCTATCGACACCACCATGGACGCAGCCACCGTGGATGCCAAGCTGGCTGACATGGCTAAGGTTGACTATGAGCGTATCGGCGAGCGTATGTATGTGGAAATGGTCTTCGTTGCCAACAAGGGCAATGATGCCGCCGCTTACGCTGCTCTGACCGAGAAGGCTGTTGCTACCGGCCGTACCGTCATCCTGGAGTGCTGGGATGCCGAGTGCGCTAAGGCTGCTCTGGCCGTTGCCGGCAAGAACGCCATCCTGGACGGCGCTACTCCCGCTACCTGGGAAGCTATGAACGCCGTTGCTACCGAGGCCGGTGTTGCTCTTGGCGTCTGGGCCGAGAACATCTCCGACCTGTACGACACCGTCAAGAAGCTGGAAGCTGCCGGCAACAAGAACCTGGTTCTGGATGTCACCGGCAAGACCGTGAAGGAAACCCTGGCCAACGCCGTTCTGGTTCGCCGCACCGCCATCAAGGACGGCGACCGTACCATGGGCTACCCCTCCATCGTCAACCTGGCTAAGCTGACCTCCTGCGCCCGCATGGAGACCGCTTACGCTTCCATGTTCACTGAGAAGTATGCCTCCATCATCGTTCTGAACGGCATGTCCTACGCTCAGGCTCTGCCTCTGTACGGCCTGCGCCAGAACATCTTCACCGATCCTCAGAAGCCCATGAAGGTGGAAGCCAAGATCTACCCCCTGAACGGCGCCGACGAGAACAGCCCCGTGGCTCTGACCGTGGACTTCGCCCTGACCTACTTCCTGGTCTCCGGCGAACTGGAGCGCTCCAACCAGCCCGTGAACCTGGTGATCACCGATGCTTCCGGTATGTCCGTTCTGACTGCATGGGCAGCCGGCAAGCTGTCTTCTTCCACCATCAAGAAGACCTTCGACGAGCTGGACATCGCAGGAAAGATCAAGAACCGCACCCTGATCATCCCCGGCAAGGTTGCCGTCATGAAGGGCGAGATTCAGGAGAAGCTGCCTGAGTGGAATGTGGTTGTCGGTCCTCTGGAGGCCGTGCAGCTGCCCAAGTACATGAAGGATAAGGAATACGAGGCTGCCGCCGCTGCTGCTGCCGCTGAGCGCGCTGCCAAGGCCGGCACCGTTGTGGAAGAGGTCAAGGAGCTGTCCTTCGAGGAACTGCTGGAAACCAAGGTTCCCAAGATTGAGATCGTGGATATGGGCGTCCAGTACGGCGGTTACAACCCCGAGTCCAAGAAGTTCGTCACCATCGGCGAGCGCATCCACTGTATCGCTCCCGCTATCCGCAAGGCTATGGACGAGCGCGATCCCGCTCCCATCCTGGAGCGTGCCGCTGCCCAGATCAAGGCCGGCGCTACCTACCTGGATGTGAACATCGGACCTGCTGAGAAGGACGGTCCCGAGCGCATGATGTGGGCTGTCAAGCTGCTGCAGGAGAACTTCAACAATGTTCCTCTGGCACTGGACACCGCCAACATGAAGGCAATCGAAGCCGGTATCAAGGTCTACAACCGTACCAACGGCAAGCCCATCGTCAACTCCGCTGACGCCGGCTCCCGTATCGGCTACATTGACCTGGCTGCTGCCAACGATGCTATCTGTATCGCTCTGTGCTCCGCTGACGGTATCGCCAAGGACAACGAAGAGCGCGAGATGCACTGTGACAACATGCTGGAGCGCGGCCTGTCCCTGGGCATGACCTCCGACGACCTGTGGTTCGACCCCCTGTTCCTGGTTGTCAAGGGCATGCAGGACAAGCAGATGGAAGTTCTGGAAGCCATCAAGATGTTCTCCGACAAGGGCCTGAAGTCCACCGGCGGTCTGTCCAACAACTCCAACGGCGCTCCCAAGCACGTCCGTCCCATCATGGACGCAACTCTGGTGGCAATGTGCATGATGCAGGGTCTGACCTCCGCGATCGTCAACCCCAACGACCAGCGCCTGATGGAAACCATCAAGTCCTGCGACATCTTCAAGAACCACGTCCTGTACTCCGACTCCTACCTGGATCTGTAAGCAGCTGCGCTGCGGGCAATGCGCACGGTAGCCTAACGGTAATCGTTACTGCCTTTCCTTGCCCGGTATCGTCACCGCACAGTCATTGCGAGGGCAGCGTAGCTGCCCGTGGCAATCCGTAATCCCTGGCATCAATGGCTGGGAGGGAATCTCCCTCCCAGCCATTTTGCTTAGCACCGGCTTTCAAGCCTCATCTGTCGCCCTGAGCAAGCGCAGCGCGCCGAAGGGCCCGTTCCCTAAGAGAAACGGATTCTTCGACTCCGTGCTGCCGCACTCCGCTCAGAATGACATGCAAAAGAACCAACCCACAAGTTTCTTCTGTCGCCCTGAGCAAGCGCAGCGCGCCGAAGGGCCCGTCCTCCCCTAAAAAAGAGGTACCCACCATGTACTATGTCTATATCCTGGCCAGTGCCACCAATTACACCCTCTATATCGGCGTAACCGGTGACCTGATCCGCAGGGTGTACCAGCATAAGAACAACATGGACCCGGATAGCTTCACCGCCCAGTATGCCGTACATAAGTTGGTGTATTTTGAACAGACCACAGATGTAAAATCTGCTCTGGAGCGGGAAAAGCAGCTGAAAGGCTGGCGCCGTTCCAAAAAGAACGCCCTCATCGAAGCCATGAATCCCCAATGGAAAGACCTCTACCCAGAACTCCTGGAATAAAAGGAACAGGCCACCCCCATTTCTCTGTCGCCCTGAGCAAGCGCAGCGCGTCGAAGGGCCCGCCTCCCTAAAACGAAGAGTACGGATTCTTCGACTCCGTGCTGCCGCACTCCGCTCAGAATGACATGCAAAAGAACCAACCCACAAGTTTCTTCTGTCGCCCTGAGCAACCCTGAGCGAAGTCGAAGGGGCAGCCGAAGGGCCCGTCCCCCAATTTAACCCCGTATATCCAGCCTTAACCGGCTTCATATAAAAACTCAAACATAGTATCAGGAGGAAACCGAAATGAGTGTATTGACCGATCTGATCTACGGCGGCGCAAATGCTGTCGCCGGCCTGACCGAAGGCGCTGTCAACGCCGCCATCGAAAAGCACGGCGCTGACCATCCCGTTGCCTTCCCCGACACCGCATATTTCTTCCCCACCATCTACGCTGCCACCGGCGTCAAGGTAAAGACCCTGGGCGACCTGGTTCCCTGCGTGGGCGTGCTGAAGAGCCTGATCACGAACCAGGAAGACCTGGGCCAGGCCCTGAACGCAGGCCTTGCCACCGCTGTGGGCGCTGAAATCATCGAAGGCCTGAAGTGGGCCGAATCCGCAGAGCCCTATGCTGCCGATTCCGGCATCGGCTTCGTTCCCGATCCCATTATCCGCTCCCTGGGCGTGCCCCTGGTCACCGGCGATATCCCCGGCGTGGCCGTTGTCCTGGGCAAGGCCGAAGATCCCGCAGCCGTTGCCGCCGTTGTCAAGGACTACCAGAGCAAGGGCATCATGACCTTCCTGGTGGGCGATGTCATCGAGCAGTGCATGGATGCCGGTGTGAAGATGGGCCTGGAGCTGCGTGTGATCCCCCTGGGTCATGATGTCACCTCCGTGATCCATGTTGTTACCGTGGCCGTCCGTGCCGCCCTGATCTTCGGCAATGTGCAGCCCGGCGATTTGGCTGGCCTGCTGGCCTACACCAAGGAGCGCGTGCCTGCATTCGTCAATACCTTCGGCGCCATTGACGCCGTGGTGGTCTCCGCCGGTGCCGGCGCCATCGCCCTGGGCTTCCCCGTGGTGGTGGACATCGACCTGGGCGAGAACCAGGTGCCCGGCGCGCTGGAATCCGTCTGCGACCACGCCGAGACTGTCAAGAAGTCCCTGGAGCTGCGTAACATCAAGATCAAGGTGAAGGAGCTGCCCATCCCCGTGGCCTTCGCCGCCGCCTTCGAAGGCGAAATTATCCGTAAGGCCGATATGCACAACGAGTGCTGGTCTTCCAAGAATCCCACCGCAGAGCTGGTGCTGATGCGGGATATGGCTGAGGTGGAGGATCATAAGATCACCGTCATCGGCCCCGACCTGTGTGACGCCAAGGATCTGGCCCTGGCCACCTTCGTGGAAGTGGCAGGCCGGAAGATGCAGCCGGACTTCGAAGCCGTCATCGAGCGGAAATTCCATGCCTGGTTCAACTATATGGAAGGCGTCATGCACACCGGCCAGCGCAACCAGGTCCGTGTCCGTGTCAGCAACGCCGCTTTTGAGGCAGGCCTGAATGTGAAGCATTTCGCCGAAGTCCTCTACACCATGATCATGGACGAGTTCGACGCCGTTGTGGATAAGTGCCAGGTGACCATCATCACTGACGCCGCGGAAGCTGCCAAGTTCCGTGACGAAGTGGCAATGCCCCGCTATGCCGCCCGTGATGCCAGATTGGAGAGCCTCACCGACGAGAGCGTGGACCGCTACTACACCTGCATCCTGTGCCAGAGCTTCGCCCCCGCCCATTGCTGCGTGGTCACCCCCGAGCGTCTGGGCCTGTGCGGTGCCGTGTCCTGGCTGGATGCCAAGGCTACCAACGAGCTGGATCCCAACGGCCCCTGCCAGCCCATCTTCAAGGAAGGCTGCACCGACGAGCGCACCGGCCGCTATGAGAGCGTTGACAAGGCCATTTTTGAATCTACCCACGGCGCCGTGGAGACCGTCACCCTGTATTCCATCCTGGAAGATCCCATGACCTCCTGCGGCTGCTTCGAATGCATCTGCGGCATCGAGCCTGTTTCCAACGGCGTGATCATCGTCAACCGTGAATTTAGCGGCATGACTCCCGCGGGCATGACCTTCGGCGAACTGGCCAGCTGCACCGGCGGCGGCGTCCAGACCCCCGGCTACATGGGCCACGGCCGTCACTTCATCAGCTCTAAGAAGTTCTGCTACGCAGAAGGCGGCATCGGCCGTATTGTGTGGATGCCCAAGGAACTGAAGGATGATGTGGCAGAGCGGCTGAACAAGACCGCACAGGAACTGCTGGGCATCGAAAACTTCGTGGACATGATCGCCGACGAAACCATCACTACCGACTGCGAGGAGCTGTACTCCTGGCTGTCTGAGCGCAACCACCCCGTCCTGGGCATGGAGCCTCTGATGTAATATGCCTTCCAGAAAGTCCCTGCGGCTGCCTGAATACGAATACAACACTCCCGGCGTATACTTTGTTACGGTATGCACCAAAGAAAGAACTCCCATTTTAGGAACTATTGTAGGGGCCGGTGACCATACCGGCCCTTACCCCCGATCCTCCCATACGGCTGTAGGGGCCGATGACTACATCGGCCCTTACACCCAACTTACCAAGATCGGAAAACTGGTGGAAAAGTACACGCAGTCCATTCCCGGAATAGATCGCTATGTAATCATGCCGGATCATGTGCATATGATTCTGCGTGTTTCCGCGGAAACAGAAACGGAAGGGCCGATGTGGTCATCGGCCCTTACGAAACGGAATGTATCTACCACCGTCAGATCCTGGAAGACCTTGATCACAAAAGAACTGGGGGAAAGTATCTGGCAGCGTTCCTATTACGAGCATGTGATCCGCAATGAAACCGATTACTGGGAAATTGTCAAGTATATTGAGCAAAACCCCGCAAAATGGTACTATCGTAGGGGCCGATGACCACATCGGCCCTGATACCCAGCCCCCAAAAGGAGAACCACCCTATGCAACCTCAATTCATCTGCACCACCCTGGAGACCCAGCGGGATTTCCTGGATGTGAACTATAAAATTACCTTCCCCAAATCCGCCATGTGGGTCTTCTGCGAACTGGCCGGCGGCGTTGCCTGTATTGTAGGCGCAGCCCAGGGCGTTGGGGATTACCTGCTGCCCTGCGGCATTTTCCTGCTGCTCATGGGCATCTGGGGTCTCGGCTGGCCCTATGCCCGGGCCATTCTGGGCTACCGCAGAGCTTTAAAAACCTACGGCGGTGCCATGCGGCCCTCCACCGTTACCTTCGGGGAGAAAATCGTCAACGATACCCCCAACGGCATTATGACCATGCCCTATGAAGCCGTGAAAAATATCCATTTCCTGAAAAATTCCTTCGTCATTGAAGATGCCAACGGCGTGGGCATCATCGTGTCCAAAAACGGCTTCACCGACGCTTCCTATATGGACTGCGTCAATTTCCTTTGCGAACAATGTTCTAATTTGGAACTTTAACATAGTGAGGAATCAACAATGAAAGTAACCTTCCAAATCGAAAACGCTGCCCCGGTGGTCATTGAAGGCAACCCCGGCGATAATCTGCTGGCCCTGGCCCGGATGGCAAATGTGGCCATCGATGCCCCCTGCTCCGGCAACGGCTCCTGCGGCAAGTGCCGCGTCAAGCTCATTGAGGGCCAGCTGGACACCATCCCCTCCCGGCATATCTCCGAAGAAGAATTCGCCCAGGGCTGGCGGCTCAGCTGCAACTGTAAAGTTGTGGGCGATGTCACCGTCTTTGTGCCGGATATCGCCTCTGCCTACCAGTCCCGGATGAAAACCGCCGACCTGTCTTCCCCTAAGGAAGTGGCCATCTTCACCGCCTGCCAGGAAGATCTGAAAAACAGCGGCATCCATTTTGAAAACGACTGCCGCGCCGTGGTTCTTACCATGGCCGAGCCCACCCTGGACGATACCATGCCCGATAACGAGCGGCTGAGCTGGGCCATCCAGGAAGCTCTGGGCGTGGAAAAAGTGAAGATCCCCTACGCGGTCATGAGCAAGCTGGCCGCCACCCTCCGTGCCCATAATTTCACCGTCTGCGTCAAGGGCCGTGTGGAAGAAAACGCTTTCTTCTGCATGGATATCTGCGCCCCTGACGATACCAGGATCGTAGGCTGCGCCATCGATATCGGCACCACCACCGTCACCATGGTTCTGTGCGATCTGACTTCCGGCGAATTGCTTGCCAAGGGTTCTTCCGGTAACGGCCAGATCCGCTACGGCGCGGATGTGATTAACCGCATCATCGAATCCGGCAGAGAGGGCGGCAAAAAAAGATTGCAGGATGCCATCATCAAGGAGACCCTGACTCCCATCCTGGCAAATCTGTGTAAAACCGCCGGTATCAACGCAAGATCCATCCTGCGCCTGTGCATCGGTGCCAACACCACCATGAACCATCTGCTGCTGGGCGTGGACGCCGAGCCCGTGCGTATGGAGCCTTATATCCCCAGCTTCTTCGGCTGGGAGGGCCTTCTGGCCGGTGACCTGCGGCTGCCTGCCAACCCCCTGGCAAAGGTTGCCATTGCCCCCAACATCGGCTCTTATGTAGGCGGCGATATCACCGCCGGTACTCTGGCCGCAGGCTTCTGGGATAAGGAAGAAATGAGCCTGTTCATCGACCTGGGCACCAACGGCGAGCTGGTGTTCGGCAATCAGGATTTCCTGATGTCCTGCGCCTGCTCCGCAGGCCCCGCCTTTGAAGGCGGCGATATCTCCTGCGGCATGCGGGCCACCGACGGCGCTGTGGAAGCCGCCGTCATCGACGAAGCCACCATGGAGCCGAAGCTCACCGTCATCGGCGACGAGGGACAGAAAGTAGTTGGCATCTGCGGCAGCGGCATCATCGATATCATCGCGGAGCTGTTCCGCTGCAAGATCATCAACGCCAGAGGCCTGTTCTGCCGGGAAGGCGAACGGGTGAAGCGGGATGCGTACGGCATGGGCCGCTATGTGCTGGCTACGGAGGATGAATCTGAGACCGGCCGTGAAATTTCCATCAACGAGGTGGATATCGATAACTTCATCCGGGCCAAGGGTGCCATCTTCTCCGCCATCGATACCTTGCTGGCCAGCGTGGATATGCCTATGGAAGCCATTGACACGGTGTATGTTGCCGGCGGCATCGGCTCCGGTATCAACATGGCCAACGCCGTGCGTATCGGCATGTTCCCGGATGTGGAACTGGAGAAGTTCCGCTACATCGGCAATTCCTCCCTCACCGGCGCTTACGCCATGGTCATGAGCGACGAAGCTGACGCCAAGTGCGCCGAAGTCATGGCCAACATGACCTATCTGGAGCTTTCGACGTATCCCGGCTACATGGATAATTTCGTAGCAGCCTGCTTCCTCCCCCACACCAACGCCAGCCTCTTCCCCAGCGTCATGTAATAAGAACGGATTCTTCGACTCCGCTGCGCAGGAATTGCGGTATGCTTGCCCCCGGCAAGCATGCTTATTTCCGATTCGCTGCGGGTCGCACCGCGCTCAGAATGACATGCAGAAGAACCGGCTATCAAGTTTCTTCTGTCGCCCTGAGCAAGCGCAGCGCGTCGAAGGGCCCGTACCTCTAAAGGAGAAATCCCTCATGCACATCGAAAATAACAAAGAAGAAGTACCTTTTTCCTATTACGCGGAAGCCTTCGCCAAGGCAGACCCGGCGGAAATCTCTGCCCGGCTGAACCTGCCCTTTGAGAATAACGCCTTCCGGGTCACCCTCCTGGGCAAAGAATATGTGATTGCCCACCCCACCGCGGAAATTGTAGGGGCCGATGACCACATCGGCCCGGCCCTCCCGGTGCAAACCTTCCTGCTGCGCTACCTGCTGGAAAGCAAGAGAGCTCTCTGGCGGGGCCAGTGGAAGACCTTCCGGGAAATGCCCTGGGGCGAGATGTATATCAAACCCTACACCGGCCGCGTCCTGACCCGTGCCGCCTTCACCTTCGGCACAAGGGTGGAAAAATTCCGTGCCGCCTGCGAAAAGCTGGGTGCGGTTTCCCTGCCCAACGGCGATGTCGGCTTTGAATTCACCCTGGTGGGCGATTTCCGGCTGCGAATCCTGGTCTGGGCCGGTGACGAAGAATTCCCCCCCAATGCCCAGGTGATCTACACCGACAATTTCGCAGAAGGCTTCGCCGCCGAAGACCGGGTAGTTGCCGGCGATATCCTCATCTCCCACATCAAAGCGCATATGTAGCACTGTAGGGGAGGCTCTTGAGCCTCCCGCTATGCAGAGGGCTACGGATTCTTCGACTCCGTGCCTTCGGCACTCCGCTCAGAATGACAGTCAAAACGGGAGGGCTTTCAAGTTTCTTCTGTCGCCCTGAGCGCGCCGCAGGCGCAGTCGAAGGGCCCGCATTCCCTTATCCCCCAACACAAAGGAGCCTCCCATGGGTAAATTTCTGATCCGCCGTACTGCTACCGGCTGGAAATTTGATCTGAAGGCCGCCAACGGCGAGACCGTGGCCACCTCCGAAGTCTACAGCACCAAGGCAGCCTGCCTCCGGGGTGCCCAGAGCGTGGCCAAACACGCCCCCGCAGCCCCCTGTGCCGACCTGACGGAAGGCGGCGAGGCAGCCAACCCCCAGTTCCAGCTGTATCAGGACAGGGCAGGGGAGTACCGCTTCCGGCTCACCGCCCGTAACGGCAAGATCGTAGCCGTCTCCGAAGGGTATCATACCAAAGCCGCCTGCGAAAACGGTATCCAATCCGTCCGAAAAAACGCCGAAGACGCCCCTCTGGAAGAAGTATAAAACGCCGCCGGGAATCCCCCCGGCGGCATTTTTACGCCCAATTTCAACAAAAATGTAGGGCGCTTCCTTGGTCCCGCGCAACCCGGTGCATCTACGCAAAGAGCTACGGATTCTTCGACGCGCCTTCGGCTTGCTCAGAATGACATGCAGAAGTACGCACCCTCCCGATATCTCTGTCATCCTGAGCAAGCGCAGCGCGTCGAAGGATCCGTTCTCCCCATAAAGAAAAGCGCCCCGTTACCGGGGCGCTTTTTGCGTCAATACTTGGTAAATTCGATGCCCTGCTGCGCCACCCAATCCACAATATTGGTGCAGCCGTCCCAGAAGCGCAGTTCCTTATAGTAGTGGATGCCCTCCGGGGTCTTAAATTGCAGGCTCATGTAGTGCATTTCCTCCGCATCCCGGTAGAAATTCCAGTCCTGGGCCATCTTTCCTGCCGCGCAGTCCGCCAGAATGGCCTCCCGCAGGGCAGCCAGATCCGCCGCATCCGTGATCTCAATACCCGGGTCATAGAATTCCGCACGGACGAAATCCCCCAGATACTGCAGCTCCTTCAGCACCGCTTCCGGGCTGCTGAGATAGGCCTTCAGGGTTTTTCCTGCCTCCGAGCCGGTGGGGATGGCGTATTCCCGGCTCCGGCGCATGCCGTTTTCCATTTCATAGGTCAGCTGCAGCCGCACGGTGTAGTCCACGCCGTCCCAGGGGTCGTGCTTCATACCCTCGCGCTGTATGGCAATGACGGCTTCGATATCTTCCTGATTTTCCAGGGTGATGCCGTTTTCCTGATAGTAGTAGCTGCCCCCGGTGGAGACGGACACCGAGGCCACCTTCTCCGCCTTAGGCACCCAGCTTACAATCCCCAGCAGATCCCATGCCGCCGCGCCGATGCTGCCGTAGAACAGCACAGCCACCAGCAAAAAGGCCAGCAGATTCTTCTTCCGGAACACCCGCACCTGCCGCTCCAGCAGCATTCTGCCTGTGAAGAAGCCGATAAACAGGCCGATGACGGTGTAAATGGTCTCCACATAGCCCCAGAACAGGGTGAGGAAGCCGTAGCACAGGGCCGTGACGCACAAGGTGTAGATGCCCAGTACCACCGGCTCCAGAGGCTTCACAGCCACCAGATCTCCGGCGCATTCCAGCTGCCGCTTGCGGTAGCACAGCAGCGCCAGACCCAGAGCGATGACGCCAAGACCCGCGCAGATGCCGGTGTAGCCCCATCCCTCTCCCAGGGTGTATACGGCATTGCGGTAGGCACCTAAATCATAATCCCAGCTTACCTGCACAATGTCATAGTTTTCCGTCATCTGCACCACCGGGGTGAACAGGACAAAATGCTCATTCCGGAGAATAATGCTGGGCAGATTGGGCATATACAGCTCATCCAGCAGGAAATAGGCGATCATGGCGAAGAAATTCAGAATCACATACAGCAGACCCGCCGCAAACCGGTTGCCAACCAGGAATGCGCTGAGGGTAGCCAGGCCGAAGAAGCACAGGTACTGCAGCGTCACAGCCCCCAGCCACAGCAGCGCCACCGGCCAAAGTTCCCCGCAAAGGGCACCCATGGCCAGGGCGAATACCCCATTGGGCACCAGAGAGAACAGCAGTCCCGCCGAGATGCCGGTGAGGAACCACCCTTCTCTGCGCAGAGGCAGAGCGTGGAGGGCGTTGCACATCCGGCTGTTATACAGGTCGCCCCACAGCAGCTGCGCCACCGCGAAGGCGTAAATGCAGTTGCCTACGGCGAAACCGGAAATGGTCTCCGCCAGATTGGAAGCGGTGCGCACGCCCTGGCTGTCCAGCTCCACAGCTACCATAAAGAGCATCAGCAAAACCGCGCTGTATAAGCCCCACACCGGTGCGAACCGGGTGATCTGCTTTTTCAGAACCGTGCCATCAAAGTACGATGTTCTTAACTTCATAGTTCACACCTCCCAGTTCGTAAATAAAGATCTCTTCCAGAGAAAGGGGCAACACATCAAAATACACCGGGTTTGCCAGTTTTGCCTTGGCTTCAATGTCTTCCGCCTTGCCTCTTACCACCAGGGTTTTCAGCCGTCCGGAAGCGCTTTCGTGAAGGATTTCCAGCCCTGCGGGGGTATCGCCCACCAGCTGCAGCTTGTGGGTGGCACCCTGCATGTCAGCAAGACTTCTTTCCAAAAGCATTTTGCCCTTGTCCATAATGCCCACATGGTCGCAGATGTCTTCCAGCTCTCTGAGGTTGTGAGAAGAAATCAAAACGGTGGTTTCCCGCTGGGCCACTTCCGAAAGCAGCAGGCTCCAAACCTGCCGCCGCATCACCGGGTCCAGACCGTCCACCGGCTCATCCAGAATCAGCAGCTCCGGCCGGGTGCAGATGCTCAGGTGGAACGCCGCCTGCTTCTGCATGCCCTTGGAGAACCGCCGCAGCTGGCTCTTTTTGGGTAGCTGGAACACATCGTAGAGCTTGTCAAAGAGGGCGTCGTCAAACTGGGGGTAGATACCCTTGTAGAATTTGCGCATATCCTCCAAGGTTGCGGAGGGGAAGTAGAAAATGTCGTCGGGAATGGAGCTGATGCGGCTCTTTACCGCTGGATTTTCATATACCGGCATTCCCTCAAAGGTAACGCTGCCGCAGTCCGGCCGGTATACGCCCAACGCGTGACGGATGGCGGTGGATTTGCCCGCACCGTTGGGGCCCACCAGACCGTACACCGTGCCTCTGGGCACCGTCATGGTCAGATCATCCAGGGCCTTGAAGCTGCCGAAGGTCTTGGTAATGTTTTTCAGTTCAAGCATGGCGATTCCCTCCTTGCACCCGGGCGATCAAAGCCTCTTCTGTAAAGCCCGCTTCCCGCAGGGAAGCCCACACCCGGTCCAGTTCTGCCAGTAATTTCTCATGGGTTTCGGCATCCGGCATGCCGCACACAAAGCAGCCCTTGCCCGGCACCGTAGCGATCCAGCCCTCCGCTTCCAGTTCCCGGTAAGCCCGGGCAATGGTGTTGGGGTTGATGGCCAGTTGGGTGGCCAGCTCCCTTACGCTGGGGAGCTTTTCTCCGTTTTCCAGAATGCCGGACCGGATCTGCAGCCGGTAGTTCTCCACGATCTGCAAATAAATAGGCCGCGCATCCCGGTAGTTCAGTTGGATCATAGCACATCCCTCCGTACTAACCGTATTAACTGTACTAATACAGTTATACACGACACAATCTATTTTGTCAACCCTCAATTTCAAACCCGTAGGGGAGGGTCTTGACCCTCCCGCCGACTTCCCCAAAAAGGCACGGATTCTTCGACGCGCCTTCGGCTTGCTCAGAATGACAGATAAACGTCGAAGGCCGATTCTTCTTCTGTCGTCCTGAGCAAGCGAAGCGCGCCGAAGGACCCGTTCTCCCAAAAAGAAAGCGCCCGCTTTCCAGCAGGCGCTTTGATTCAGGCAATCCGCTTGGCAACCACCACAAGCCGTCCGTTGTCCTCATGGTAATCACAGGTAGAGAGGGTAATCAGCTTGTCTCCGAACTGGGCGTCCAGCCCCGTGTCAAAGAGAGCCAGGGCCTTGCAGCGCTCCCAGAATTCCCGGAATTCCGCTTCATCTGCCGCATCCACGAAGGTGTGATAGGAGAAATAATCCTCCCCCGCGGCCTGGGTCTGGAACACGGCGATGATCTCATAAGTACCTCGCTCCCACAAACTGTCGAAGCGCACATACCGGTGTTCCTCCCAGAAGCTTTGCCGCTTAAATTTACCCAGGTCGCCGAACATGGTAAGGTCGTTCATCCGGTGGCCGTAGATGGTAATGTTGTCCGAGGGCTTCAGGATGTCGCACTGCTCCCGGGCGTAAATGCAGCCGTGGGAGGAACGCTTGCCGTAGAAATCCCGCTTCAGGTAGTAGTCCGCCTGATTCGCCGCGGACTGCACCACGGGATAATCGATGTGGGTGCCTTCCACGGTGATCCAGCCCACCAGATCCGGATTCAGCAGCCAAAGCTCCTGAAATTCCGGCAGCACATGGTGGATTTCCCCGGTTTCCGGATGGGTCACAGCCACGGTGCCCGCAGGAATCTGGGGCCTGGCAGGGGCTTCCGGCTGCAGTTCCGGCTGGGTTTCCGGCTGCACTTCCGGGGCTGCAGCTGTGGGAGTAACCGGAGGAATCTCCCCTTTCAGCGCCAGCAGATCGTCATAGGTGCTCTGGCTTTCGGTGCTGGCGGTGTAATAGCTTAGCAGCTGATAGCCGCTGTAGCCGAATACACCCAGCAGCAAAACCACAGCCAGAATAAAAATCCATTTTTTCACAGGGCAGCCTCACTCTCTGATAGCACCGCGGCTTCCCGTTTCTGGCAGGTGAACAGGAGCACCTGCTTGGTTTCGGCGGCCTGCCCCAGTACTTCCAGGGCCCGGCGCAGCCGGTCATCGTCAAAGCGCACCAGCGCATCGTCCAGCACCAGAGGCGCATCCGGGGTCAGTACCTCGCTGACAGCCAGCCGCAGCGCCAGATACAGCTGATCGGCGGTGCCGTCGCTGCGCCACCGGGCATCGTAGGTGGTGGTTTCTTCCGCCGCGCCGGTGTATACGGTCAGTTCATCATCCAGAGAAAGCCGGTTGTAGCGGCCACCGGTGAGCTTACCGAACAGTTCCTGAGCCCGCTGAGAGATCTGGGGGGCAAACCGCCGCTGCAGCTCCTGGGTAGCACGATCCAGGGTCTGCTGGGCAATTTCCAGCGCTTCCAGCATCTCCTGCAGCGCATGGATGCGGCTGTTCACAGCGTCAAGCTGCTGCTGCAGCGCCGCTTCCGAACCCAGAGCGCTCATGCTGCCCCGGCAGTGTCCCAGCTGTTCCTGCAGCTGCCGCAGTTCCCGACCGCAGTCGGAAAGGAGCCGGGCAGTTTCGGCTTCCGAATAAGTCAGGCTGTCCGGCAGGGGCGCGGGAGCCGGAGCGCTGTGGGAATCTCCCAGAGCCTGGGCCATCTGCTGAGCCCGGTCATGGTCTTTCCGGGCATCGCTGAGGGAGAGCCAGCTGCTTTGAATGTCCAGCCATTTCTGGCGGCACTGGCTCAAGGGTGCGCCGCCGGTGATGGCGTCACATTCTTCTTTCAGGGCCTTTACCCGCTGAGCCATGGCAGCGCGTTCCGCCTCCGCAGCGGCGGATTCTTCTCGATACCGGGCGATTTCCGCCTGCGCAGTCCGGGCTGCTTCCACCCAGGTGCCCGGTACCAGGGGGCGGTAGCGATCTTCCAGAGCGGCTGCCGTGGCTGCGGCACGCTTCCGGGCGGCCAGACTGCCACTGAAGGCCACAATGCCCGCGGCGCAGCCCAGAACTGCCAGCAGCATACCCACCCAGTGGGGGATCAGCATAAGCCCCAGGCTGGCAATGGCAATCAGGATGCTTAGGATCATGGGCTTTTTCTGATCCCGCTCTTTCACGGCCTGGGCATACACCCCTTCTTCCATAGCCGCAGACTTTTCAATATCCACATGCTCGGCATCCCGGAAGGCACTGTGCAGCTGGGGCGCCTTGGGGGGCTCCGGCAGCAGCTGGGCATCCATCTGCACCGTGGTCAGCTCCGATTGCAGCTGATCCAGCCGCAGCAGCATCTTTTCCGCTTCATCTGCCTGGGGCAGGGCGGCGCACCGGGCCTGGGCAGCTTCCAGCTGCTGCAGAGTCAGGGCGGCTCTTGCTCTGGCCTGGGCAATTTTTTCTCCGAATTGCCGGTGTTTTTCATATTCCAGGGCGGCCTGATGATTTTTCAGCTGCGCCCCGTAAGCTTCCAGGGCCTGCTGCCGCTGCTGAATGTGGCGGCTCTCGTCTTCCAGATCTTTCAGCCGGGCAAGGGCCGCTTCCAGCTTCGTCCGCTGGGCCTCTGCCTCCGGCAGCTGTCCGTTGGCCCGGTTGGACTTGCAGGCGTTTTTCAGGGCGTGGAGCTTCTTCGCCAGGGTATCGGCGGTGTCAGATTCATCTCCGGTGGTCACCAGGGCATTGAGCCGCCGGCGCAGGGCATCGTCCTGGGTCACCGGCAGATCCGTCAGCCGCAGAAAACCTGCGCGCAGAAACACGCTCTTTTCCACCCCCAGCAGCAGCTGGCCGCAGTTGTCCGGGCGCAATTCGCTTACCGGCAGGCCGGTGGCCGTCTCATAGGCCCGGAATTCATTCATCACGCCGGAACGCTTGGAGCTGCGCTCGATGGTAATGTCCCTGCCGTTCCAGTTCAGGTCAATGCGGCCGCTCATGGGGCTGCCGCTCCAGGGGGCGTAGCGGTTTTTCTCGGTCAGAATATTTTTGGTGGTGCGACTTCTGGTCTCGATGCCGTAGAGCATGGCCACCAGGAAGGCGCACCAGGTGCTCTTGCCCCATTCGTTGGGGGCGTGAAGGATGTTCAGCCCCGGCTTCAGTTCCAGGGTAGCCCGCTCCAGCTTGCCGAAGGTGGCGGTCATGGAATAGATCTTCACGGCAGCTTCACCTCCTGACCCAGCAGCAGCTGCCGGGAGATCCGGGCAGCCAGGGTAATTTTCCGGCAGGCATCTTCATCCTGCCCCTCCATAGCCTGCCGCAGCAGGGCAAAATAGATGCCTTCCAGGGTATCTTCTCCGGCATTGGCCCACAGATCCACAGGCGGCAGCGTCTGATCCCGGAGCTGCAGGTTGGGGAACCGGGCAAACTGCCGCTGTAGGGCAGCCGGATCCGGCGCTTCGCATTCCCCGGTGAGGGTGATGCGGTAGTGGTGATCGTTGCCCAGAGCGGGAAGCATGGCTTCCAGCGCTGTCTCCGGACTGCCGTCGGTGGGGCATTCCCAGTCATAGAACCGGGGGGTATCCAGGCTCAAAAATTCCAGGGCGCAGGTGTCTTCCAGGGTCACCAGATACACGCCCTTTTCCTCCGTTTCGTCGAAGCCCCGCCCCATGGGGCAGCCGGGCCAGCCGCAGAGGGTGCTGCCCAGGCGCAGCTGTCCGCCCTTGTGGATGTGCCCCAGGGCTAGATACTGCAGCCCCGAGGAGCGAATCTGCTCCGCGGTAATGGGATTGTAGGGGGAAGTGCTTTGGGTGGGGTCGCCGTGGAAAACGCCGATGGCCCAGCGTTCTTCCTGCTGCGCCCGGAAGGATGCCAGCTGGGAATCCATGTAGGCACCCGTAAAGGCAGCACCGTAGATCCGGCAATTCAGTTCCGGCAGCGCCACGCTTTCGATTTCGGCCCCGGTAAAGATATGCACATTCTCCGGCCACACCTCTGTGAGCCAGGGGGAGCCTGGGCGCACAAAATCGTGGTTGCCCGGAGCAATAAACACGGGCATTCCGGCGCTTCCCAGCGCATCTTTCACAGCCCGGATGCTCTCCGGGGAGGCAGGGCCGTCAAACAGATCGCCGGAAAGCAGGATCAGATGGCACCGGTGGGCCCGGGCCGCTTCGGTTATCTGATACGGCAGCCGCAGCATGGCAGCGCGCAGCTGCGCGGCGGAGGTTTCGCTGTGACCCTGGAGCGGGGAGTCCAGATGCCAGTCAGCGCTGTGCAGCAGTTTCATCGTGTAGATCCACCCTTTCTGCCCGGCGACAGCGGCCGGTTTCGGAGTCAATGGTAAACAGAACGGCTTCCAGCTTGGTGGGGCCGTCCGCCCAGCGGTAACGCTCGGTAAGGTCGCCCCGGAATTTGGCAATGGAAAGCCGGGGCTGGATGCCCAGCACAGAGTGCTGCGGGCCGGTCATGCCCAGATCGGTTACATAGCCGGTGCCCTTGGGCAGCACCTGGGCGTCGGCAGTGGGCACATGGGTGTGGGTGCCCCACAGGGCGCTGACCCGGCCATCCAGCATATAGCCCATAGCCAGCTTTTCGGAGGTGGCTTCCGCGTGGATTTCCACCAGAATGATCTTGGCGTCAATTTCCTTCAGGGCTTTTTCCACCACCAGGAAGGGGTTGTCCGGGCCGTAGTCCATATTGCACCGGCCAATCAGGTCGATCACGGCGACGCGTCCTGCCTTGGTGTCGAAGGTGGCCCAGCCTCTGCCGGGTACCTGGGGGGCATAGTTGGCAGGCCGGAGGATCTGGGGGCAGTCGTCCATGTAAGGCACGATGTCCCGCTTGGCCCAGGTGTGATTGCCCATGGTAATCACATCGGCACCGGCGTCCAGAATCTCCTCGCCCTGCTGGGGGGTCATACCCACCACCGCCGCGTTCTCTCCGTTGACGATTACAAAATCCGCGCCTGTTTTGCGTTTCAGGTAACGCAGCGAGCGGCAGATCCGGTCCATACCGGGGCCTCCCACCACATCGCCGACAGCCAGCACCTTGAAATCCATAGCCATTCTCCTTTTCCCATAGAGGCATATATCTTCTCCTATTATACACGAAAGCCCCGCCTTATGCAACAAAAACCCCGGCGAAACATAGGGCGGGAGGCTCAAGAGCCTCCCGTTACCGGGCCACAAAAGGAGAAAACGGGTCCTTCGACTCGCTGCGCTCGCTCAGGACGACAGAAGAAACCTGAGAGCTTTCCCCGTTCCTTTGTCATTCTGAGCAAGCGAAGCGCGCCGAAGAATCCGTCCCCCACGAATTCCATACGCCAAAACAAAAATCCCCAACAGGTTTCCCTGTTGGGGCAGAATTCACATTTTTGCAATCAGCGCCTTAATATTTTGCCGCTCTTCCGGGGTCATCTCCTCCCGGTCCAGCAGCGCCCGGATGAATTCCACGGGATGCGGGACATGGCGGCGGCTGAAGATATAGGCGGCGAAATATTCTTCCCGGCTCATAGTGGGCAGGAACAGACGGCCGTAGGTCTTTCCCCGCTTGACAAAACCGGCTTCCCGGATAATGCCCTTCTGAAGCATACCGTTGAGCAGGATATGCACAGAACTGTCTTTCCAGGTTTTTTCTTCCGAGCGTTCCAGAAGATCCGCCCGGGACAGCGGCGCAGCGGCTTCCCACAGGACATCCATGATCTGCATCTCACTTTTTGTAAGCTCCACGGCAATCACCTCCCAATATCTGGAATTCATTATACGGGAGGCAGTGGGCTTTGTCAATTCTGGATATGTAAAAAAAGGAAGATTTTTCCCGTTGAAATTTAGTGACCTTTTTATAGAGTTATAGAATCCTTTTAACTTTTCTTTTTGATTTAATAGGAAAAATCTGCCATAAGGCTTTGCAAACCCTTAATTTTCGAAAAAACAGCCTGCCGTTTCCGGCAGGCTGCTGCGTCTTATTTACCGCCGTTTCCGAAGTAATCCCGGAAGAACTCATACCAGTCTTCGAAATCATTGCCTTCGGGAATCTGCGTTTCCGGGGTCTGAGGCGTGACGGGCACGGTTTCGGGGAGATCCGCGGGCTTTTCATCCAGGGTGATGTCCAGCTCCAGGATCTGGCCGCCCCGGTACACGGTAATGGTGGTCACATCACCGGCCTGGAACTGCCGCAGAGCCTTGCTCAGGGAGTTGACGCCGGTGACTTCGTGCTCACCCACGGCGATGATAATGTCCTTCGCCTGCATACCGGCAGCATGGGCGCAGTTGCCGGGCACCACTTCCTGCACATACGCGCCCATGGGCATGTTGTAGTAGGTGGCAGCCTGGGGGTCCATATCGCTGACGCTGATGCCCAGATAAGCGCTGCGGATATAGCCGTAATTGGTCAGGTCTTCCAGCATATCCTTCACATCGTCAATGGGAATGGCGAAGCCGATGCCCTCGATGGTAGCGCCGGAACCGGAGTTGCCGGAGTACTTGGCAGTGGTGATACCCACCACTTCACCGTTCATGTTGAACAGGGGACCGCCGGAGTTGCCGGAGTTGATGGCGGCGTCGGTCTGGATCATGTTGATGGCGAAGCCGGAGGTATTCACATCCCGCTCCTTGGCGCTGACATAGCCCACAGTCTGGGTGGCGGTCAGCTCACCCAGGGGATTGCCGATGGCCACAACCTGATCGCCCACCACCAGCGCATCGCTGCTGCCCAACTGCACGGCGGGGAAATTGTCGCCTTCCACCTTCAGCAGGGCCACATCGTTGGAACTGTTGGAGCCCACCAGGGTGGCGGAATATTCGGTGCCGTCATCGGTCTTGATGCTAATGCTGGTGCCGCCTTCGATCACATGGTGGTTGGTCACTACATAGCCGTCCTGGGTCAGGAAGAAGCCGGAGCCGGTGGAAGTGCCCATGGAGGTCTTGGCGTAGACCATCACCACGGAGCGTACATTCCGGGCATACACTTGGGCAGGGGTCAGACCCAGCTTTTCGGATACGGTGATATCAGGGATGTTGGCAGCAGCGCTCTGGTCAATGGAATCCTCCAGGGCATCCAGCTTGTTCTGGAAGCTCTGGGTCAGACCTTCCACCCGGTTTTCCCACCGGGCATTGAGCACCGCGGCAGTACTCAGGCAGCTGCCTGCCACAAGAGCCAGCACCGCAAACGCGCACAGGAAGGTTTTGCCCCGGCCGGTTTTGGGCTTTTTTACCTTTTTGGGGGCATCATAAGCGGGCATCTGGAATTCATAGGGGGAATCCGCAAAGGGAGAGGCCTTTTTGACAGGTGCCTCCTGCTCCGGCGCGGGATTCTCAGCGGGGTTATATTCGTAATTCTCCATAAAGGTATCCTCCCTCGGATGTTGTTGTATTTATGTTACGCATGGGTTTTGAAGAAATTATGTACGAACCCAAAACGAAATTTAAACAATTCCGACAAAATCTGCTGCAATTCATAATAAACGCAAATCCGCCCCCGGTCAAGCCCCCATACAGAAAAACTTGTAGGGCGCTTTCGTGCTCCCGCCCCATCGACTTTCATACGCAGAACCGAATTTCCCTTGTAGGGGAGGGTCTTGACCCTCCCGCTGCAAGCTATCGGATATCGCAATGGACAATTGAGAATTGACAATTGACAATTGTGGTGTCGGCTCCGCCGACGATTTTAAATAACGCCGCAGGCGCACCTGAATTGTCCATTGTCCATTGTCAATTCCACATCGCACCTAGTAACGGGAGGCTCAAGAGCCTCCCCTACAGAGCACCGCCGTACCCCTTGCATAAAAAATGCGGCGGCCGAAGCCGCCGCGAAGTCATTTACTTCTTGCGGAAGGACATGCAGTCGGTGCACTGATCCTGAGTGGGGTTAGCCTCATGGGTACCCACCTGGATCTTCTCCAGAGAGCAGTAGTTGGCATCGTCGCAGTGGTAGGCGCACTGAGAAACGGTGCAGGCAATACACTTATTGGCGTGACAGCTCATGGTTCATTCCTCCTTCTTTCGTTGTCGGCATTATTATGCCCCGAACGGGAGAAATGATTTCTGGAAAATTATTCCGGCAGGATCATGCCGATGCCCTGCATCAGCTGCTCCCGGGTCATAGCGCCTCTGCAGTAGGCCACGCCGCCGCCGCAGGCATCGATGAAGAAGGTGGCGGGAATGGAACTGATGCCGTATTGCATAGCCGCTTCCTGATCGGTGTCAAAGAACACCGGGAAGGTGTAACCGGCTTCCGTGAGAAACGCGGCAGCGGATTCCACAGTTTCCGAGGTGCCGTCGGTGAGATTTACCATCATGAACTGGACTTTTCCTTCCAGTTCCTTGCAAACTTCCTCAAAATCCGGCATCTCCGACTTGCAGGGGCCGCACCAGCTGGCCCAGAAATTCACCACAACGGGAATTCCCTGAAAATCCGAAAGCTTCACAGGCTTGCCCTGCAGATCATACACAGTAAAATCAGGAGCCAGCGAGTGGGAATGCTCGGCATGGTCATGTTCATGTTCATGGTCATGCTCTGTGGCAGCCGGTGTGGAAGCTGCCGGAGCGGAGCTGCAGCCGCAAAGCAGCGCGAGAATCAAAATAACAAGAATCAGCCGTTTCATAAGTCCTCCAAAGGAAATTAGTTTTTCTTATCATACCATATCCCGATGGCGTCTGTAAAGAAAAATCCTTTGCCGGGAATGTCAGAATGTGGGCGGGGTAATGGCGAAAATCACCTGCACCGTAACTTCGGAAGGGTTGTGCCAGACATGTGCCGCGTTGGAAGCGATCCGCACACTGTCGCCTGCCCGCAATGTCAGAGGCGTACCCTCCAGATCCAGCACCACGCTGTCACCGGCGCATACATAGGCAACTTCTTCTCCCACATGGCTTTTGCTGTCCCGGTAGGAACTGCACCGGGGCGGAATCACCATCATGCAAAACTCAATATCGCCTTTGGTGTCCGGGGTAAGCAGCTGGTAGTGCACATCCGGCTCTCCCGGGGAACCGATCACCAGCCGGGTTTCGGGGTGTACCACCATATCAGGGGTCTGTTCTTCTTTAAAAAGGTTGTAAAGCGGCGTATCCAGCACCTGCGCAATGGCGCGCAGGGTGTTGATGGAAGGATTCACCAGGCCGTTCTCCATCTGGCTCAGCATAGAGGGGGTGATATTTGCCAGATTGGCTACCTTTCGCACCGAGAGCCCACGCTCCAGACGAAGGGCCTGTATTTTCTTTCCAAGATTCAATTCATCCAAGGCTGTCCCTCCCATGTCTCAGTCAAGCAGGTTTTTTCCCGCGGCATAGTAGGCCCGCATTTCTTCCGGCGGTACCATGCTGCCGCCGGTGGCCCACACCAGATGCACCGCGTTTTCTCTGGGAATGGGATAGGCGCAGAGCACGGGATCGTTTGCCATCAGCACCGGGCCGTACATACCCGCCAGGGCGCTGGGCTCCAATTTCAGGCCTTCCGTGTCCGCCAGCTGCGCCAGCATCCGGTACATGCGCCCATCCTCCAGGGAGTAGCAGCCACTCATAAAGGGGGCCATCAAGCCGCCCACAAAGCCGGATGCCCGGCCCACGGCCAATCCGTCAGCTACGGTGCGGTTGTCTATACCAATGTCCTGCACGCTGATGGCGCTGTTGAGGCCGGTGGCCATGCCCAGCAGCATGCAGCAGGAATGGGTAGGCTCCGCGAAGAAGCAATGCACGCTATCTCCGAACACCTGCTTCAGACCGAAGGCAACACCGCCGGGACCGCCGCCCACGCCGCAGGGCAGATACACAAACAGGGGATGCCGATCATCCACCCGGATTCCCGCATCTTCCAGTTGCCTGCGCAGCCGCAGGGCAGCAACGGCATAGCCCATAAAGAGGGTCTGGGAATTTTCATCGTCCACAAAGTGGCAGTAGGGGTCGTTCTGGGCCTGGGCTCGGCCCTGGGCCACGGCGATGGAGTAGTCGGATTCGTATTCCACCACCGTCACGCCCTTGCTTCGGAGCATATCCTTTTTCCACTGCCGGGCATCGGCAGACATGTGCACCGTTACCCGGAAGCCCAGCTTGGCGCTCATAATGCCAATGGAAAGCCCCAGATTGCCGGTGGAGCCCACGGCAATGGAGTACCGGGACAGGGCATCCCGAAACTTCTGAGAGTGAAACACTTCATAGGAATCGCCTGCTTTCAGCAGCCCCAGCTCCAAAGCAATCTTTTCCGCCACATACAGCACTTCATAAATGCCGCCCCGGGCCTTAATGGAGCCGGAGATGGGCAGATGGCTGTCCAGCTTGATGAAAAGATCCCCGGGGATGGCGCAGCCGAAATCTTCTTCCAGACAGGCCTTCATATGGGGAATCGCCTTTAGGGGAGACTCCAGAATGCCGCCGGTGGCCTGGGTTTCCGGGAACGCCACCTTGAAATAATCCGCAAACCGATCCAGCCGGTGGCTGGCATCTTGCACATCTGCCATGGTCAAGGGGCAATTCTGCATCGCCTTTTCAAAGGGCATTTTTCCCGGATTGATCCAGGCAGTTTCCTTCAAATGGGCAATTTCTTTCATAATGGGATATTCTTCCATCCACCGGGCGATGGATTTACCCTGAATTTCCTGATGCATATATTACCTCCGATTCTCTCCCAGGAGCCGATTGAGACACATTGGCCCTTATCCTGATACACGATCATGAAAGAACTGTTCCTTCCAAACTATACTGTTAATTATAATTAAACAATAGAAGGCCGGTGAAGTCAAGCGTTAATTTTAAGTGCACAACACACAGCCCGACACCCACGATGGAACAATCCACCAAGTTTCTTCTGTCATTCTGAGGGCAGCGAAGAATCCGCATCTTCTTTGTAGGGGAGGCTCTTGCGCCTCCCGCCCGACTTCCCCAAAAGGGTTACGGATTCTTCGACGCGCCTTCGCCGAATTGCGGTATGCTTGCCCCCGGCAAGCATGTTTATTTCAGATTCGCTGCGGGTCTCACCATGCTCAGAATGACAGAGGAAACCGGAAAGCCAATTCTATCTCCGTCGTCCTGAGCGAGCGTAGCGAGTCGAAGGACCCGTTCTCTCTCCTGAGGGGTACGGATTCTTCGACTCACTCCGTGGAATTGTGGTATGCTTGCCCCCGGCAAGCATATTTATTTCATATTCGCTGCGCGGCGCACCACGCTCAGAATGACAGTTGAATTGGGATAGCCCTCAGGTTTTTTCTGTCATTGCGAGGGCCTTCAGGCCCGTGGCAATCCGCATCCCCCCGAATTCCATACGCCAAATCGAATTTCTCCGTAGGGCGGGGCCTTGGTCCCGCCGTTACCCGGTACGATTTTGTTACCCGGTAATGGGAGGGTCAAGACCCTCCCCTACTGAGCGCCCTTGCAGGGGCGGCCATTGTGCCGTCCGCCCGAATTTCCCACATGCTCACGGCGGGAGTAAACCCCCGCCCTACATCCATCTAACGATATCCCTCTGTAGGGGAGGCTCTTGCGCCTCCCGCCCGACTTCCATACGCCACTCCGAATTCCTTTTGTAGGGGCGGCCATTGGCCGTCCGCCCGAATTCCTGAACAGCCTGAAAAGGACGATATAGGACTCGATTTGCATTTTGCCCTTTGGGGCAAAATAAAGGAAGCCACCAGTTTTTGAACTGGTGGCAGCAACATGCCACCGGCATGTTGCGATTAAATCTGTTCGAGTCCAGCGTCCGCAAATAAAAAAGAACACCACCCGAATGGGTGGTGTTCTTTTTATTGGTGGACGATATAGGACTCGAACCTATGACCTTCCGCACGTCAAGCGGATGCTCTAGCCAGCTGAGCTAATCGTCCAGGCGCATGATGCATTATAGCGAGTGTTTCGCCATTTGTCAATAGATTTTTTCAAAAACTTCAAAAATTTTTATCCAACCACCCCGTCGATCTCCTGCTGGGCCACAAATTTGATGACCAGACGGTTGGGCAGGCACACGATCTGGGCGCCGCCCTGGCAGAATCCCCGCTGCATACAGTACCCATCGGGGCAGGAAGCGGCGGTAACGGCGATTTTTCCATCTTGCACGGTAACGGTGTTGACCCCATCGGCGCTTTCTACGGTGAATTCCTGATCAATACGCAGCAGTACCGTCTTGATAAGCTTCCCGTCAGACCAGATTTCCGCCTGCTGCGCCTGACCGGGACGCAGGAAAACCACACTCAGAACAGTGCAGATCAGCAGCAGCGCCGCCAGCAAAACCACCCAATATTTCGTCTTCACGGCAGCGCACCTCCTTTGGGGCAAAACAGGCAGAATTTACGCCAATCAGTATAGCAAACCCGCGTAAAAAACGCAAGAAAAATATGAAAAAATCCTTGACTTTCCAATTTTCGCGTGGTAAAATAGGCAAGCCGCATCGAATGGGCTTAAGTTGGTGCGCCCAAAAGTACCCGCCCTAAGAGCGAGACTACACAATATAAAGTAGGTGAAACAAGAAATGAAAGCAGTTATCGTGACCGGTGGCAAGCAGTACACCGTGGCCGAGGGTGATGTCCTTTACATCGAGAAGCTGGAGGCCGAGGCCGAAGCTACCGTGAAGTTCGACCAGGTTCTGGCTGTGCTGGATGGTGAGAACTCCAAGATCGGCGCTCCCGTTGTGGAAGGTGCCGCTGTAGAGGCTAAGGTCGTCAAGAACGGCAAGGCCAAGAAGATCACCGTCTTCCGTTACAAGTCCAAGAAGAACGAGAAGAAGAAGATGGGCCATCGTCAGCCCTACACCAAGGTGGAAATCACCAAGATCGCACTGTAATTATGACTAGATGCGAATTTACAAGAGAGAACGAAAGAATCACAAGATTCTCCGTCTCCGGTCACAGCGGTTATGCTGAGGCTGGCAGTGATATTGTCTGCGCCGCCATCTCCGCCGCTGTTGAGCTGACCATTACCACCGTCAACGATGTTTGCGGCGGCAAGGCCAAGCTCCGGGTCAAGGAAGAGGATGCTCGCATCACCCTGACCCTGCCCGCACAGTGCGAGGAAGAAGAGGCTATCCAGGCGGCGCTCACCGGCCTGCTGCTCTACCTCTGCAACCTGCGGGACGAATATTCTGATTATATCGAAGTTTTGGAGGTGTAACACCATGCTGAAGATTGGTATTCAGTTCTTCGCTCACCACAAGGGCGGCGGTTCCACTAAGAACGGCCGTGATTCCAAGGCGAAGCGTCTGGGCGTGAAGCGCGCTGACGGTCAGTTCGTTCTGGCTGGCAACATCCTGGTTCGCCAGAGAGGCACTCACATCCATCCCGGCGTCAACGTCGGCATCGGCAGCGATGACACCCTGTTTGCTCTGGTTGACGGTACCGTCAAGTTCGAGCGTCTGGGCAAGGATCGCCGTCAGTGCTCTGTGTACGAGGCACAGTAATCGCGCATAGGAATTGAAGGCTGTTGCAAAGAAATCTGCAACAGCCTTTTTTCTTAAAAATTGACAATTGACAATTGAGAATTGACAATGAAGGTGTCAGCCGCGTGCTGACGGATTAAACATCATTCCCGAAGGGAATACCGTAATTGTCCATTGCCCATTGTAAATTGTCCATTCCGACGCAAGGAGGATTATTATGTTTGTAGATAAAGTGCGAATCACAGTCATCGGCGGTCGCGGCGGCGACGGCGCGGTGGCCTTCCATCGGGAAAAATATGTGGCATCCGGCGGCCCTGACGGCGGCGACGGCGGACACGGCGGCAGTGTTGTGCTGCAGGTCAATGACAATCTGTCCACGCTGCTGGATTTTCGCTATAAGCGCAAGTATTCCGCCCAGGCAGGCGGCAACGGCGCGGGCCGGAAGATGAGCGGCAAGCGGGGCGAGAATCTGGTTATCCAGGTGCCCAGAGGCACCGTTGTCCGGGATGCTGAGACCAATCAGATCATTGTGGATATGTCCACCGGCGAGGATTTCGTTCTGGCCAAGGGCGGTCGCGGCGGCTGGGGCAATGCCCATTACGCCACCCCCACCCGGCAGGCACCCAGGTTTGCCAAGGCGGGCGTCAAGGGCCAGGAGCGGGATGTGATCCTGGAGCTGAAGCTGCTGGCAGATGTGGGTCTGGTAGGCTTCCCCAATGTGGGCAAATCCACGTTGCTGAGCGTCACTTCCAACGCCCGCCCCAAGATCGCCAACTACCATTTCACCACCTTGTTCCCCAACCTGGGCGTGATTTATGTGGAAGAGGGCGTGTCCTTCGTCATGGCAGATATCCCCGGCATCATTGAGGGCGCCGCGGAAGGTGCAGGCCTGGGCCATGATTTCCTGCGCCATATCGACCGCTGCCGGTTGCTTGTGCATGTGGTGGATGTGTCCGGCAGCGAAGCCCGTGACCCTGTGGAGGATTTCGATGCCATCTGCGCCGAGCTCCATGACTACAGTGTGGACCTAAGCAACCGCCCCATGATCGTGGCGGCCAATAAGATCGACCTGATGATGCCTGAGTCCGATAACCTGGAGCGGCTGAGAGCGCGCTGCGAAGATCTGGGCATCGAGCTGTATGAGATCTCCGCCGGTACCACCCAGGGCACCCGCAACCTGATGCGGGTTGTGGCGGAGAAGCTGCGCACCCTGCCTCCTGTGACCATCTACGAGCCTGAGTATGTGGAAGCCGTGGAGGAAGCCGGCGATCCTACCGAGCTGACCATCGAGCATCTGGGCAACACCTGGCTCATCACCGGCACCTGGTTGGAGCGGCTGATCCAGAATATCAATTTCGACGATTACGAATCCCGGAACTACTTCGATGTGCAGCTGCGCAAATGCGGCCTCTTCGACCGGCTGGAAAACATGGGCATCCAGGACGGCGACACCGTGGATATCTACGATTTCGTCTTCGAATACCAGCGATAAAACAAAACAGCGGTGCTTGACGCACCGCTGTTTGTTTTAAGTAATAGGTAATAGTGAATAGTGAATAGGTAAGGTGTGGCTGCGCCACGGATTGAATATAGGGGAATCGGATCCTTCGACTCCGGGCTTCGCCCTCCGCTCAGGATGACAGCAGAAGAACAGGCTTTCCCCATTTTTCTGTAGAAGAACAGGCTTTCCCCATTTTTCTGTCATCCTGAGCAAGCGCAGCGCGTCGAAGGATCCGTTCTCCCTTCCGACTTCCATACGCAAAACCGAATTTCTCTGTAGGGGAGGCTCTTGAGCCTCCCGCGGGAGCGTCAAGACGCTCCCCTACAGGCCGATAATACAAAAAGGCTGCCCCTTTTGGGACAGCCTTTTTTTATCATAAAATCTTACTTGCCCTGCTCCAGAGCCAGGGTGACGGTGGTCACATCGCAGACCTCGGTGGGGCCCCAGTACTGGATAGCGCCGGGATACTCGTAGCAGGTCTCGGTGGCCCAGGTAGCTCTGCGCGCAGCGAAGTACTGGAAGGGCTTGCCGTCCAGCTCCACCAGAGCCTTGCGGATAACGGGCTTGTCAGCACCGTGGCGGCGCTCGATGTTCATCATCTTGGTGATGGGCATACCGCCTGCCACCCACTCTTCAGCGGGATTAGACAGGTTGGAAACCTTGCTCAGGTAACCGGTGTAGCCGTACTGAATCAGCATGAAGGCGTTGTAGCCCAGGGAGTAGCAGTAGTCAGCATCGAAGTTGGAGGGGAAAGCGCAGCGGCCTTCGTAGCCCAGGAAGTGATGCAGGGGAGAGAACTTGCCCTTGTAGGTACCGGCAGCCTTACGCGCAGCCAGGTTGGCCTTAACCATCTCGGAGAACAGCTTCTCGGATTCGATCAGGGAAACCTGCACATTGCCGTGAGGATCGCGCTCCAGGAACAGCTGCTGCTGAATGGTCTGGGGCAGGATGGCGAAGACCTTCATGGAAGCCTCAGTCAGGCCTGCCTTAATGAAGGCGTACTTCTCTTCCCAGGATGCCAGGGCATTGAAAGCGTCAGCCTTCTGGCCTGCCAGCAGCTCGTTGATTTCAGCGATCAGCACGGAGAACTCGGGAACGAACTCCACGATGCCCTCGGGGATGATGGCAACACCGAAGTTCCAGCCCTTGGCAGCGCGGGCAGCAACGGAATCGGCAATGTAGTCGGTGATCTCAGCCAGGGACATCTTCTTCTCAGCCACTTCCTCACCGATGAGGCAGATGTTGGGCTGGGTCTTCAGAGCGGTCTCCAGAGCCACATGGGAAGCGGAGCGGCCCATGACCTTGACGAAGTGCCAGTACTTCTTGGCGGAGTTGGCGTCGCGCTCGATGTTGCCCACGATCTCAGCGTAGGTCTTGGTGGCGGTGTCGAAGCCGAAGGAGCACTCGATGTCCTCGTTCTTCAGGTCGCCGTCGATGGTCTTGGGGCAGCCGATGACCTGGATGCCGGCGTTCTGTGCGGCGAAGTACTCAGCCAGCACAGCGGCGTTGGTGTTGGAATCGTCGCCGCCGATGATAACCAGGGCGTTGATGCCGTGCTTCTTGCAATTCTCGGCAACAATGGCGAACTGCTCGGTGGTCTCCAGCTTGGTACGGCCGGAGCCGATGATGTCGAAGCCGCCGGTGTTGCGGTACTGGTTGATGTATTCATCGTCGAAGATGATGTAGTCATCGTCTATGAGGCCGCTGGGGCCGCCCTTGAAGCCGTAGAGGACGTTCTCCTTGTCGGTAGCCTTCAGAGCATCGTACAGGCCGCAGATAACATTGTGGCCGCCGGGTGCCTGACCGCCGGAGAGAATCACGCCAACCACCTGCTTCTTGGCTTCGCTGGTGTTCTCACCCTTCTGGAAGGTGATCTCGTTCTTGCCGTAGGTGTTGGGGAACAGGGCCTTGATCTTCTCCTGATCGGCAACACTTTCGGTGGCGCCGCCATTTTTCACGCAGATGGCAGAAATGCCGTTTCTGAGCATGCCGGGCAGCTTGGGCTGATACTGGTATCTTGCAACCTGCAGGGGGGAAATTTTCATATCCAAAACACTCCTTATCGTTTGTGCAGATTTTTACACCTACATTATAACCGATTCCTACGGAAAGGTAAATGGGCAATTCCAATATTTTTCCAAGAAAACCCGGGAAAGGGAATGTGAAAAATGCCCGCCCCTTTTTTGATATTTATGTATTGAAAAGCGGGAAATTTATGGTATAATGTATTCGAGCAATTGCGGCCCGACCGCATAACATAAGAAAGGAACTGATATTATGGCTCTTGTTACTACTACCGAGATGTTTAAGAAGGCCTACGACGGCGGCTACGCCATCGGCGCTTTCAACGTCAACAACATGGAAATCGTTCAGGCTATCACCGAGGCTTGCCGCGAGGAGAATTCTCCCGTGATCCTGCAGGTTTCCAAGGGTGCCCGTCAGTACGCCAACCCCACCTACCTGGTGAAGCTGGTTGAGGCTGCTGTCATTGAGTGCCCCAACATCCCCATCGCTCTGCACCTGGACCATGGTGACAGCTTCGAGACCTGCAAGTCCTGCATCGACGGCGGCTTCACTTCCGTCATGATCGACGCATCTTCCAAGTCCTTCGAGGAGAACATCGCCATCACCAAGCAGGTCGTTGAGTACGCTCACGACCACGGTGTTGTGGTTGAGGCTGAGCTGGGCTCCCTGGCCGGCATCGAGGATGAGGTCAATGTGGCTGCTGAGGCTGCCTCCTACACCCGTCCCGAGGAAGTGGAAGAGTTCGTGACCCGCACCGGCTGCGACTCCCTGGCCATCGCCATCGGTACCTCCCACGGCGCTTACAAGTTCACCCCCGGGCAGTGCACCGTCAACGAGCAGGGCATCCTGGTTCCCCCCGCACTGCGCTTCGATGTTCTGGAAGAAGTCACCAAGCGTCTGCCCGGCTTCCCCATCGTCCTGCACGGCTCCTCCTCCGTTCCTCAGGAGTACGTCAAGATGGTCAATGAGAACGGCGGCAAGATGCCCAACGCCATCGGTGTTCCCGAAGAGCAGCTGCGTAAGGCTGCAGCCCTGTCTGTCTGCAAGATCAACATCGACTCCGACCTGCGTCTGGCACTGACCGGTACCGTCCGTAAGTACTTCAACGACAATCCCTCTCACTTCGACCCCCGTCAGTACCTGAAGCCCGCCCGCGCCAACATCAAGGAAGTTGTCCGCCACAAGCTGATCAACGTCCTGGGCTGCGCAGGCAAGGCCTAATCTCCATAAAAAATCACCGGCACGGATCTCCCGTGCCGGTATTTTTTATTCAGTCGAATACAGCTTATCCAACTCCCATTGCTTTGGGTTGTTGATGATATATTCTGCGATTTCGTTATAATCTGCCTGTCCACGGATCACATGGTCATAAAAAGATGTCTGAAACAGCTTCTGGATGGGAGCTATCTCCTTGCAAGCTCTGGTGGTCAGCGACTTGTACGCACAGACAATATCCGTAACCGTAGGGCGGGGGCTTGCTCCCGCCGTTTCCGCCAGCTGAAATATGGCATGGATGTGATTTGGCATGATGACATATTGGTCGATTTTTAAGTAGGGGTATCGTTTTTCTAACAATAGAAGTTGTTCCCTCGCCACGATACCGTAAGGGGTCAATCGGATTTCGGCGGGAGCAAGCCCCCGCCCTACGATGGAGGATAAGAGGCAGCGCCGGTTTTGTGTGCAGATCGTAATGAAATACGCACCGGCAGTGCTATAGTCGTAAGCGTCCAATCGGGGATGCTTTCTTTGGGGCAGATTATTTTCCATTTTTTCACCCATATAATTATACAGTGAAGTCCGCAGACAGGCAAGACTGTCTGCGGACCTTTTGCATCATTTACCCGCAACAGACAGCCCTTCCACTAAGGTGTCGGGGGCGCCGAAGGCGGTCATGCCCATGGCGGTGGGCAGGTGGGAATTGTTGGCCACGGCCACGATGTTTTGCAGCAGGGAATAGAAGTTGCCTGCCACGGTGAAGGACTTCACTGCTGTGGTCTTTTTGCCACCCTCGATCATGAAACCGGCACTCTGCAAGGAGAAATCACCGGTAACCGGGTTGGCACCTGCGTGCAGGCCGCCCAGGGAGTTGATATACACGCCGTTTCCGGCCTTTTCCTGCAGCTGCTCCGGGGTCAGGTCGCCGCCTTCCAGATACATGGTGAAGGGCCGGATACCCACGGGGGCATCGTAACCGGCTTTGGAAGCGTTTCCGGTGGTTTCCCTACCGGCCACCGCAGCGGTCTTCAGGTTGTAGAGCAGGGTGCCCAGCACGCCCTTTTCAATGATGTTCTTTTGAAAGGTTGGGCTGCCCTCGGCATCGAAGGGCATGGGCATGGGGTTCTCGGGGTGGAAGGGATCATCCACCAGGGTGACCACTTCGGAAGCGATCACTTCCCCCTCTTTTCCGGAGAGCCTGCTCAGACCCTTCTGGGCAGCTTCGGAAGAGAAGATGCTGCTGAAAGTCCGCAGCAGATCGCTCATAGCCTCGCTGTCAAAAATCACAGGATACTGGCCGGTGGGTGCCACTTCGCCGCCCAGCTTTCGCAGGGCAGTCTCGGCGGCCTTTTTGGTCAGTGCTTCGCTGTCCAGGGTGTCCAGGGCGCCCAGCTTGATCTGGTAGTCGTTGGCCTTTTCCTGGCCCTGCTGCACCACAGCCTCTACCACCAGGCCGGACATGGCGATTTCCGTGCTCAGATCCAGGCCCTTGGAGTTGACGATGGCAATGCTGCTGCGCTGGGAAATACCCTGGGTGGAGGAACCGTCAACCACGGCGGGATCTGCCTGGTAAATGGCTTCCTGGGTGGAAAGCACCTTGGCGATCAGTTCCTCTGTAGAGGGCAGAGGATAGGACTTGTCCTCCACGGCAGCATAGGTCTTGCCCCCTTCACCCAGGAACACAGGCTCGTCGGCTTCCAGAACGGAAGCGTTCTCCGCGGCCCGCTCCACGATAGCCTCCGCTTCCGCTTCGCACATGGCTTCGGTGGAAGCGTAGCCCATTTTTCCACCCACGATGCAGCGGAAGCACACGCCGCCCTCCAAAGAGGCGGTAAACTGGTTGATCTCATGCTGGAAAGCAGAAACGGAGGTGGATTCCTCTGCCTGATAGTAAAGCTCGTAATCCGCGATGCCCATGGCCTGTGCCTTGGCCACCACGATTTCCTTAAACTGCGCAAAATTCATACTGCAACCTCCTTATCTGCCGCCTACGGTGATGCTGGATACGCGAATCAGGGCCTGACCCACATTGGTGGGAACGCTGCCGCTGGAAGAGCCGCACATACCCTGGCCCATTTCCAGATCGGTGCCCACCATATCGATGTCCTGAATCACCTGGCTGCCCTTGCCCACCAGACTTGCACCCCGGACAGGCTCGCAGATCTTGCCACCGCGGATCATGTAGCCCTCGGAAACGGCGAAATTGAATTCACCGGTAACGGGATTGACGCTGCCGCCGCCCATTTCCTTGCAGTACAGGCCATACTCGATGGATGCGATGATGTCCTCGTTCTTATCGGTGCCGGGGGCGATGTAGGTGTTGGTCATGCGGGAGGTGGGGGTGTAGGCGTAGCTCTGGCGCCGGGCGTTGCCGGTGGAGGGCATACCCATGCGGCGGCCGTTGAACTTGTCGATCATGTAAGATTTCAGCACGCCCTTTTCAATCAGCACATTTTTCCGGGCGGGAGTGCCTTCGTCGTCGATGTTGATGGAGCCCCAGGCATTAGCAATGGTGCCGTCGTCGATGGCGGTGACCTTCTCATTGGCGATCTTCTGGCCCAGCTTCCCGGCAAACTGGCTTCTGCCATAGGCAACGCCGGTGGCTTCCAGGGAATGGCCGCAGGCTTCGTGGAAGATGACACCGCCGAAGCCGTTGTCAATGGCCACAGGCATCACACCTGCGGGACAGTAACCGGCGTTTACCATGGTCACAGCCTGCTTTGCGGCTCTTTCACCCACAGCCTTGGGATCCACCTTCTCAAACAGCTCCATGCCCATCCGCGCGCCGGGATTGAAGCTGCCGGTCTGGGTTTCGCCATCCTTTTCCGCAATGGCGGAGAGGGCCATGCGGGTGCGGATCTGCCGATCCTGGGTATACAGCCCCTCGGTGTTGGCAATGAGGATGTTGTGATCCACATCCAGCAGGGTACCGCTGACCTGCTTGATGGATGCATGATACTCCTTGGCGGCAAAATAGCCTTCCTTCAGCACAGCCACCTTTTCCTTGTTGCTTACGGTGGCGGGGACGATCTTTACGGGATGGATATCCCCGAACAGCCGCTCCCGCAGCACGATATCCATAGCGGCGGTACCTTCGCCCAAGGCTTCCGCGGCTTTCTCGGCACACCGCAGCAGACCGGATTCGGATGTGTCCACAGTGGTAGCCATAACGCTGCGCAGGCCCTTGTAGACACGCACGGCGGCGCCGGCAATCACGGCGTCCTTAATGGCATCCACACGGCTGGCGATCATGTTAATGGAATGGTTTACGGTATTCTCTGCAAAAATCTCCGCATAATCCGCGCCGGTGGACACGGCCTTTTGCAGCACTTTGCAGCAAATTTCTCTGGAAATCATAGCGTTCGCTCCTTTTTTGGGAAATTACGGCCATTGTAGCATGGAAATGTCCGCGCTGCAAGTACAAAATTCTTTCCAAGCAAGACGGGCGTAAAGAATACAGCCGGTGCAAGGCACCGGCTGCGGCATTATAGGAAAATACCCTGATCCAGCAATTGGGTCTCCAGGGTGCTGATGTGCCGGGCGGCATCCTCTTTCAGATTGGTGCCTGCGGCCCGGCAGATGGCGGAGATCATGGAGAGGCATCCGGCATAGCAGGGGAAATAATATCCGGAGGTGACGCTGCAGTGAAACACCGGGTCTGCATAGCTGTGGGCAGCGGAAAGCCCGGTGTCGGTGATCAGGGCGATGGGTACACCGGCCTGATGCAGCAGCCGTAAAGCTTCTACCACCTGGGCGGTGTAGCGGGGCATGGAGATGGCAATCACCAGATCTTCCGGCGCAGCCATGGAAAGCTGATCCCAGTAGTCACCCACGCCAAATTCCACCGCATGGGTTTTCAGACCCAAGTAACGCAGGGCGTTGGCCAGAATACCTGCCATGTATCCGGAGGCACGGCCGCCGGTGACATAGATGTGCCTTGCTTTTTTCAGCATGGGCAGCAGCTTTTCCAGGGCCTGTCGGTTGGCGGGGTCTGTGAGCGTTGCCCGGATGGAAGCCAGATCTTCTTCCATCCCTGCACTTACAGGATCTTCCGACGCGGCAGGATTGCCTGCGGAAAGCTTGTTGGACATCACCAGCTCGGAGCGGACATGGCCGGAAAATTTCTTTTTAAAGGCGGCGAATTTGGCATAGCCCATCTGCTCGCAGAATTTGATCACAGAGCTGTCGCTGACGCCGATATTGTTTGCCAGCTTGGTAATAGACAGAAAGGGGATCTGATAAGAATTCTCCACCACATAGGCGGCCACCAGCTTTTGGGCAGGGGAGAGCTGGCCGTAGCTGCTGCGGATGCGGTCCAGCAGCTGCTGTAAGGTTTCCTGTTCCATGAGAACCTCCGAAAAATGCTTTTTCTCAATATAACATATTTTTTCTGAAAGGAAAATAAAAAATATTTTTTATTTTCCTATTGAAAAAAGAAAATAATATTTTATAATAAACCCATCCAAATACATACAGGAGGGACCCACTATGGAAAAATCCGCCATCCAGTACCTTTCACTGACCCAGGAAGACCTGATCGACGCCGGTGCTTTCGACCTGCCCATGTGCATCGAAGTGCTGAAGGAAAGCCTCTTTAAGTTCCGTGACAACCGGATTCTGTTCCCCGATAAGATCGTCCAGATCTTCAACCAGGAGACCCAGGAGCGTATCAACTGCCTGCCCGCAACACTGCTGGATAATAAGATCTGCGGTGTCAAGTGGGTATCCGTGTTCCCTCCCAACCCCCGGCGCTACGGCACCCAGAACCTCTCTGCCATTATCGTGCTGTCTGAGCTGGAAAAGGGTTACCCCGTCTGCGTCATGGACGGCACTCTCTGCTCCAATATCCGCGTTGCCGCCATGGGCAGCGCCGCTGCTCAGGTGCTCAGCCGGGAAAATTCTGAATCCATCGGCTTCATCGGTGCCGGTGAGCAGGCCAAGATGCACCTGCTGGGCATGAAGAGCGTCCGCCCCGGCCTGAAGGTCTGTAAGGTGGCCGCCAAGGACGCATGGGAAGAAGAAAACTTCATCCGTGACATGCAGCCCATCCTGCCGGATATGCAGTTCGTTGCCTGCAACACCGTGCTGGAAGATGCCATCCGGGATAGCGACATCATCGTCACCGCCACCTCTGCACAGGCACCTCTGCTGAAGGCCGCCTGGATCAAGGAAGGCGCATTCTACAGCCACATCGGCGGCTGGGAAGATGAATACGCCGTTGTCCAGAAGGCATCCAAGATCGTCTGCGACGACTGGGAGACCGTCAAGCACCGCACCCAGACCGTCAGCCGCTGCTATAAGGACGGCGTTATCACCGATGCCAATATCCACGGCAACCTGATCGACATTCTCAGCGGCGACAAGCCCGGCCGTGAGAATGACAGCGAGTTCATCTATTTCAACGCCGTGGGTCTGGCCTACACCGATGTGTCCCTGGCCAACGCCATGTTCGAAAAAGCCAAGGCTGCGGGCAAGGGCACCATGACTTACCTGCAGGAAAAGATGATCTTCGAAAAGGACCTGGCCGGAAAGGTAAAAATCTAACCCATACGCGCCTGCCGCATCCCGGCAGGCGCTTTCTCATAGGTAACTGTAGGGGCGACCATTGGTCGTCCGCGAATTTCCTGCCGGGCAGCGGACGAGCAGTGCTCGCCCCAACATCTGCAAAAAAACAAATGTGGTGCTTGATTGTTCCCTCAAAATTGTATATAATGTAAGGTACTGTTGAAAACTCCCCTGGAGGATACCCTATGAAAAAGAAGACTTTCCTGCCCGCGTGGCTGTATATCTGGCTCACAGCCCTTTACTGCGAGCTGATGATCTATGTCTGGAATGCGGAGGGCTCCACCCTCGGCCGCTTCCTGACGGTGCTGTTCTTCGCCATTGGCGAGGGCGCGCTGCTGGCCTTTGTTGTCAGCCTGCTCAGGCCCAAAGCCGCCAAGATCACGGCGGTGGTGCTTGCTGCCGTCATGTCCGTCTTTACCCTGGCGGAGCATTTCCTCCGGGATGCCTATCAGGTGTTCATGAGCATCTCCACCATTATTTCCGGCGCAGGCGGCGTGGCGGAAGACTATTTCGGCCTGATTATGAAGCTGCTGCTGCGGGACATCTGGCGCATTTTGCTGATGCTGATCCCCGTGGGCCTGTATGCCTGGCGCGGTAAGCCCGGTCAGGCCGGTAAGCTGATGAAAAAGAATCTGGCCATTACCGCGGCGGGCATGTACCTGCTGGGCATGAGCTTCGTGGTGGGCGTCAACGGCGACCCCAGCGTTCTCACCGGCGATTTCGATACCGCAGTCCGTTCCTGCGGCCTGCATATCTCCCTGATCGCGGATTTCTTCCCGGACAGCACCGGAGATCTGGACTTTGAGGAGCTGCCCCAGCAGGGCGGCAACAAAGATCCTGAAAAGGAAACCGAAGCGCCGGAAGGCACCCAGGGCACCGGCAGCACCGAAGGCACCACCGAGCCTCCCAAGGTCTACGGCCCGCAGGTGCTGAATATCGATTTTGAAAAGCTGGCCAGCACCGAGACCAAGGAAGCCATCGCATCCCTGCATAAATATGTGGCATCCCAGACTCCCGCCAAGGAGAACGAATACACGGGTCTGTTTAAGGGCAAGAACCTGATCTTCATCACCGCAGAGGCCTTTGCTGCGGAGGTGATCGATCCCCAGCTGACTCCCACCCTCTATCGCCTTGCCACCAAGGGCATCCAGTTCAAGGATTACTATCAGCCTGCCTGGGGCGGCTCCACCTCCACCGGCGAATTTACCAATATCACCGGCCTGGTTCCCGCCAACGGCATTGATTCCATTAAGGAAGGCACCCAGCAGAATATGTTCCTGCTTATGGGCAAGCAGCTGCAGAAGGCAGGCTATTTCTCCGCCGCTTATCATAATCACACCTACGATTACTACAGCCGCCACAAGACCCATACCGCCCTGGGCTACGATGAGTTCATCGGCTACGGCAACGGTATGGAAGCCGGTGTCAAGAAGCAGTGGCCTGAGAGTGACCTGGAGCTGATGGATTATTCCGTGGGCCTGTATGTGGATAAGCAGCCCTTCAGCATCTATTATATGACTGTCAGCGGTCACTGCCTCTACAGCGTAGGCGGCAACAACATGAGCCGCAAGAATATCGACAAGGTGGCCCACCTGGACGCTTCCGATACCGTCAAGGCTTATATGGCCGCCAACCTGGAGCTGGAGTACGGCATGGCCTCTCTGGTGCGCCAGTTGGAGGAAGCGGGTATCGCCGATGACACCGTCATCGTCCTGGCTACCGACCATTATCCCTACGGCCTGGAAAAGTCCAGCACCTGGAACAACACCGAGGACTATCTGTCCGAGCTCTACGGCAAGGAAGTCACCGATTGCTTCATCCGGGATCACAGCGCCCTGATTATCTGGAGCGGCTGCATCGAGGATCAGAACATTGTGGTGGAAGAGCCGGTGTTCAGCCTGGATATTCTGCCAACATTGTCCAACCTATTTGATGTGGAGTACGATTCCCGCCTGATGGTGGGCCGGGATGTATTCTCCGATGCCGAGCCCATTATCTTCTGGGCTGACAGAAGCTGGATCACCGACAAGGGCTCCTACAATGTCAGCAACAAGACCTTCACCCCCAAGGCAGGTGCAACGGTGGACGAGGAGTATGTCAGCCGCATCAATTCCATCGTCAAGAACAAGATCAATTTCTCCAAGTCCGTCCAGAAGGAAGACTATTTCGATTACGTTTACCCCTATTTCCGCTAAGAGAAAGCGCCCGGTATCACGCCGGGCGCTTTTTCTCTGTAGGGGAGGGTCTTGACCCTCCCGCACGAATTCCGGAAAATTTGTAACCTGTGCGGAAATTTGACGAGTATATCATTGAAAAGGGAATTGCACCGATTCCCAATCTGTGGTAACATAAAGGTAAGAGAAAATCAAAAAAGGAGGATACCGAACATGAAAAAGATGTTAGCCCTGTGTCTATCCCTGTGCCTGCTGCTGAGCTTTGCAGGCTGCGCTGCAAAGTCCGCGCCCATGGAGGATATGAAGGCGGAAGCCAATTATGGCAGTTATGGCGGCATTTACGATGGCGCGGCAGACATGGAGATGTCTCAGAGTGCTCCCGCTGAGAAGCCCGCTGCAGGCAGCGCCAACAGTACAGGCAGCGCCGGGGTGCAGAATCAGAAGCTGATCCGCACCATGACCCTGGAAACCGAAACCGAAGACCTGGACACCCTGCTGGCGTCCCTTGACCAGAAGATCAAGACCCTGGGTGGCTATGTGGAGAATAAGAATATCCGCAACGGCAGCGCCAGCGCCAGCCGCCGCTACCGCTATGCCAACCTGACCATCCGGGTACCGGTGGATCAGCTGGATGCCTTTGTGGAGCATGTGTCCGGCGCGTCCAATGTGGTGCACTACTCGGAGAACGCCAAGGACATTACCCTGAGCTATGTGGCCACCCAGAGCCGCATCACCGCCCTGGAAACGGAGCAGACCCGGCTTCTGGAACTGCTGGCCCAGGCGGAGAATATGAGCGATCTGCTGCAGATCGAGCAGCGTCTGACGGATGTCCGCACGGAGCTGGAGCAGGTCACCTCCCAGCTGCGGCTGTATGACAATCTGGTGGACTACGGCACCATCGAGCTGTCCGTTACCGAGGTGCAGGAATACACCCCTGTGGAGAAGGAAACCATGTGGCAGCGGATGGGCAGCGGCCTGAAGAGCAGTTGGCAGGCTCTGGGCGAATTCAGCGAGAATCTGCTGGTGTTCCTGGTCACAGCTCTGCCCTGGCTGATTCCCATCAGCATCATCGTAGCCCTGTGGATCGCCACCGGCAAGAAGCGCCGCGCCCGCAGAGCGGAACGGAAAGCCGCGAAGAAGGCAAAGAAAGCCCAGCAGCCCGAACCCCCGCAGGAAGCCTAAATAACAGCACCCCGGTGGAAATTCCTCCATCGGGGTGTCCTATTAGGGTGCGGATTCTTCGACTCCGCTTCGCTTCGCTCAGAATGACAGAAAAACCGGGAAGGCCGGTTCTTCCAACTGTCATTCTGAGCAAGCCGAAGGCGCGTCGAAGAATCCGTTTCTCCCATCCGGCAGAATTCCTCCACCGGGGTGTCCTATTAGGGTACGGATTCTTCGACTCCGGGCTTTCGCCCTCCGCTCAGAATGACATGCAAAAAGGAGAAAGCGCTCAGGTTTTTTCTGTCATCCTGAGCTATGTAGGGCGGGGGCTTGCTCCCGCCGCTTGTATGGGAGGGTCTTGACCCTCCCGCATCCTTTACACGCCTCTTACAGCTTAGTCAGCAGATTTGCCAGCACAGCCGTATGTTCCAGAGACTGCGCGATCATCAGATGCTCCGTGGCGGCGTGGGCGCCGTCACCCACAGGACCCAGGCCGTCCAGCGTGGGAATGCCCCAGGTGGAGGTGAAGTTGCCGTCGCTGCCGCCGCCCACCATGATCTTACCCAGGTCAATGCCCAGATCCGCCGCGGCTTCCTTTGCCTTGGCGAAAAGCCCCTGATTGGCTTTAGTAAATTCAAAGGGAGGCCGGTTCATGCCGCCGGTGATTTCCAGCGTCACCCCATCCTGCTTGGGCTTCAGCGCCGCGATGGCAGCTTCCATCCGCTTTCCCTCGGAAGCCTTGGTCACCCGCACATCCACCTGCATTTCCGCGTAGGCGGCAATGACATTGAACTTGGTGCCGCCGGAGATGACGCCCACATTCACGCTGGTGCCGCCCGGCAGATCCGTCATGGCGAACAGCTCCTGGGTCAGATACGCCGCTTCCAGAATGGCGCTGCGGCCGCTGGCGTAATCGGTACCGGCGTGGGCGGCAATGCCGTGGATCTTGATGAGGAAATCGCCGGTGGATTTTCTGCCTACCTTCACAGCACCGTCGGGGGCAGCAGGCTCCAGGATCAGGGCATTGGGGAAGGTTTTGGCGATGGGCTCGAAATGGGCCCGGGAGGTGCGGCTGCCCATTTCTTCATCGGAGTTAAAGAACAATCCGTAGGTGCCGTCCAGACCGCCGGTGGCCTGCAAAGCCTTGATGGCCCAGATGGAAGCCACGATGCCGTACTTCATATCGTACACGCCGGGGCCGGAGAGCTTGTTGCCCTCCCGGATCAGGGGCAGATCGTCGATATTCCAAACGGTGTCGTAGTGGCCGATCATCAGAGCCTTGTGGGGGCCTTCGCCGATGCTGTAGTAAAGGTGGCGGCCTCTGGCCTCCTGGGGATACTGGGCAGTGGGCTCCAGACCCAGGCGCTCTTTTACCAGGGCTTCAAGGGCATCGGCGCATGTTTCCACATATTCCTTCTGTGCGGTGGGACTCTGATGCCGGGCCAGCATCATGGTGTCGGCGATGATTTGCTCGCCGTTTTGGGCGATATATTGCTTCATGGCTTCACAGCGGTTCATTGGTGGCACCTCCATGGTTTTGATAGCATCAGTATAGCAAATCCTGCCAAAAACCACAAGGGCGATTTGGGCTTTTGGGGGACCGGTACTGCCGCCGCCCCCGGAAGAAATATAAAAAAATTCGTCACAAATTATTCAAAATTAATCTTTACAACTCAGCTAAGAAATGGTAAACTGTTTATGAATATCGGCAGTATAAACTGCCATATGAAAATTTCAAGGAGGAACAAACAATGAAAAGAATTCTCGCAATTGTTCTGGCTGTCGTGCTGGTTATGAGCATGGTAGCTTGCGGCGGCCCCAAGGAACCCAAGATCTCTGTGTTCTGGTACGATGAGGCTGACGTTTATCTGAGCTCCGTCCGTACTGCTCTGAACAAGGAACTGGACGCTCTGGGTGTTGCTTACGACAACCAGTACGCTGCCGGTGACCAGCCCAAGCAGCTGGACCAGATCAAGACCGCTATCGCTGGCGGCTCCACCCTGCTGATTGTCAATGTCGTTACTTCCGGCTCCCCCGACGTTGCTAAGGAAATCCTGGCAGCTGCCGGCAAGATCCCCGTTATCTTCTTCAACCGCGCTATCGGCAAAGACGGCTCCGAGCTGGAGATCCTGAACGGTTCCTACAACACCTGCTTCATCGGCACCGACGCTCCCGAGGCTGGCCACATGCAGGGCAAGATGGTCGGTGAATATGTCCTGGCTAACTACGAAGCTATCGACATCAACGGCGACGGCATCATCTCCTACGCTATGATGAAGGGCGACGAGGCTAACATTGAGGCTATCTACCGCACCCAGTACGGTGTTGAGGATGCCAACGCTATCCTGACCGCCGCCGGCAAGCCCGCTCTGGCTTACTTCGACGCTTCCAACCCCGGCTGCTACCAGGTTGACGTCAACGGCCAGTGGTCCGCCGCTGCCGCTAAGGAGTACATGGACACCAACTTCGTTTCCTACAACGAGGCTGCCGGCAACATGATCGAGCTGGTCATCTGCAACAACGACGGCATGGCTGAAGGTGTTATCGCTTCTCTGCAGGAGAAGGGCTACAACAAGGAAGGCGCCCATGTGGTTCCCGTCTTCGGCGTTGACGCTACCGACAATGCTAAGGCTCTGATCGCTGACGGCGCCATGACCGGTACCGTTAAGCAGGATGCCGACGGCATGGCTGCTGCTATCGCTCAGACCGCTAAGGCTATCAACGAGGGCAAGACCGCTGTTGATGCTCTGGCCGCTCTGTCCGACAGCCGCTTCTCCATCGCTGGCGACAGCAAGGCTAAGCTGTTTGTTGCTTACGCTCCCTACACCGGCTAAGCACCTGCTTTTTAGCTGATCTGTGAATTTACGGGCAGCTGCCGCCGAAGGCGGCAGCTGCCTCTTTCAATATTCCTGCACGGATATTGGTAGGGAACGGCAAGGGCCGTTCAAATGGGCGGCGTTTGCCGTTCCCTATCGCATGGGTTATTATCAAAGCAAGGGAGGAAGGCAATTATGGAGCAGAATGTTCTGCTGAAAATGACGGGAATTACCAAAACATTCCCGGGTGTCAAAGCTCTGGACGGTGTCAACTTTGAGCTGCAAAGAGGCACGGTCCATGCCCTGATGGGCGAAAACGGCGCAGGTAAATCCACCCTGATGAAATGTCTGTTCGGCATTTATGCCAAGGACGGCGGCGAGATTTTCCTGGACGGTAAGGAAATCAACTTTAAAAGCTCCAAGGAAGCCCTGGATAATGGCGTGGCCATGGTGCACCAGGAGCTGAACCAGGCCTTGAAGCGCAGCGTTATGGACAACATCTGGCTGGGCCGCTACCCCAAGATCGGCGGCGTGGTGGTCAACGAGAAGAAGATGTATAAAGATACCATGGCGGTCTTCGAGGAGCTGGGCATCCATGTGGATCCCCACCGGATCATGAGTACCATGCCTGTTTCTCAGCGGCAGATGGTGGAAATCGCCAAGGCAGTTTCCTATAACTCCAAGGTCATCGTCTTCGACGAACCCACCTCTTCTCTGACGGAAGAAGAAGTGGAGCACCTGTTTGAGATTATCAACATGCTTCGTGACCGGGGCGTGGGCATCATCTACATCTCTCACAAGATGGCAGAGATCAAGCGCATCTCCGATTACATCACCGTCATGCGTGACGGCCAGTGGGTGGCAACCGAGCGGGCCGCCGATCTGGAAATGAACGATATCATCCGCCTGATGGTTGGCCGTGAGCTGACCAATCAGTTCCCCCCCAAGACCAATACTCCCGGCGATGTATTCCTGAAGGCGGAAGGCATCACCGGCATGTATAACCAGCTGAAGGATGTTTCCTTCGAGGCTCGCCGTGGCGAGATTCTGGGTCTGGCCGGTCTGGACAGCTCCGGCCGTACCGAGACCCTGGAGAGCATCTTCGGCATCCGCACCCGGAAAGAAGGCAAGGTCTTCCTGGACGGCAAGCAGTGCCACAACCGCAGCGCCACCGAATCCATCAAGAATGGCTTCGCCCTGCTGACGGAAGAGCGCCGTGCCACCGGTATCTTCGGCGTGCTGAACATCCGGGAAAACACGGTCATCTCCAGCCTGAAGCGGCACCTGCGCTTCGGTCTGTGGCTCAGCGAGAAGTCCCAGAAGGCAGACACCCAGTACTACATCGACGCCATGCGCACCAAGACCCCCACCCAGGAGACCAAGATCCGCAGTCTCTCCGGCGGTAACCAGCAGAAGGTTATTATCGGCCGCTGGCTGCTGACCGATCCTGAGGTCCTGCTGCTGGACGAGCCTACCCGCGGTATCGATGTGGGCGCGAAGTACGAAATTTATCAGCTGATTATTGATCTGGCAAACAAGGGTAAGACCGTTATCATGGTCTCCTCTGAAATGCCCGAGCTGCTGGGCGTGTGTGACCGGATTGTGGTTATGTCCGGCGGCCGCGTGGCCGGCGAGGTTGACGCCCGCAACACTACCCAGGAAGCAATCATGACCCTGGCTGCCAAGTATGTATAAGGAGGAAAGATACCATGAAAAATCCTGTTGCTGAACTGCAGCGCACCGCTGCCGAGTACCGCCAGAAGGACGCAAAGGATAAGCGCCGCTACTGGACCGATCTGGTGCTCAACAACGCACTGTATATCCTGATGCTGATTTTTGTTATCTACACCGCCGCTGAGAAGCCCCAGTTCATGACCCTGGGCTCCTTCGCCAACCTGATCACCCAGGTGGCTGCCTACCTGCCCATGGCTCTGGGTATTGCCGGCTGTATCGTCCTGACTGGTACCGACCTGTCTGCGGGCCGTGTGGCTGGCCTGACCGCAGCTGTGGCCGGTGTCTTCCTGCAGAAGACCGACTTTGTCAACAAGATGTTCCAGAGCCTGCCCGCCATCAACGGCTGGTGGATCGCCCTGACCATCCTCACCGTTATGGCCATCGGCGCTCTGATCGGCCTGGTCAACGGCTTCTTCGTGGCAAAGTTCAGCCTGCATCCCTTCATTGTCACCCTGTCCACCCAGCTGATTACCTACGGTATCATCCTGTGGTTCTTCAACCTCAACGGCAACAACTCTCAGCCCATCTCCGGCCTCAGCGACGAGTACAAGACCTTCGTCAACGGTGAGATGTTCCGCCTGGGCAATGTGGCTGTGCCCAGATATGTGGCCTACGCCATCGTGCTGGTTGGCATCATGTGGTTCATCTGGAACAAGACCACCTTCGGCAAGAACATGTTCGCCGTGGGTTCCAACGCTGAAGCCGCCAAGGTTTCCGGTGTCAATGTGTTCTGGACCACCGTCCTGGTGCACACCCTGGCCGGCGCTATGTACGGCTACTCCGGCTTCATCGAGGGCGCCCGCAGCGGCTCCGTGGCAATCAACAGCGGCCTGAACTCCGAGTGTGACGCCATCGCAGCCTGCGTGATCGGCGGCGTTTCCTTCGTCGGCGGCACCGGTAAGATCAGCGGCATCATTCTGGGCGTTGTGGTTCTGCGTCTGATCTTCGTTGCCCTGACCATGCTGGGTGTCGGCTCTTCCAGCCTCTACATCATCAAGGGCGGCATCATCCTCTGCGCCTGCGCACTGGATATGCGTAAGTATCTGGTCAAGAAGTAATGGAGGAAACTCCCAAAACTTCCACGCCGGAACAGTCTGCCCCGCAGCTGCGTGGCCTGTATAAAAATGTCAATATATCCGTCAAATCCCTGAATGTGATCATCGTGGTGTGCATCCTGGCGATGCTTCTGCTGGTGGCAATGGAACTGCGGGACCCGGGGCTTACCGTGACCTTCGATTCCAAAGGCGGCACCGATGTGGCCGCCCAGAAGCAGGAATACGGCGAACTTCTGGTGCTGCCGGAGCCCCCTACCCGGGAAGGCTATCAGTTTACCGGCTGGTATACAGATTCCGGCTGTACCATAGCCTGGGATGCCGCACAGCAGACCGTTCAATCGGATATGACTCTTTATGCAGGTTGGCAAACGCTGCCTTAGCCCGCGTCTTCAGAACCGCCTGCTTTCCGCAGGCGGTTCTCTTGTGAAACCCATACAATACTAGGTTTGGAGGAAAATGCTATGTCCGCACCTGCTTTGATTCTGGACCCCCAGGTAAAGCGCGCCCTGGATGCAGGGCTGGCTGCTGCTTTTGGGGTTGCTCCTACCCATTATTTTTCCGCACCCGGCCGTACCGAGATCGGCGGCAACCATACCGACCATCAGCGGGGCCGTGTGCTGGCTGCCGCAGTGAATCTGGATACCGTGGCTGCCGTTCGGGAAAACGGCACCGATGTAATCCGCATCCTGTCCAAGGGCTATCCCATGTGCCAGGTGGATCTGAAGGAATTGACTCCCAAAGAAGAGGAAATCAACACCACCCCCGCCCTGATCCGTGGCGTGGCTGCCCGGTTCGCCCAGCTGGGCTGCCAGGTTCGTGGCTTTGATGCCTACTGCGAGTCCACCGTGCTGCCTGGCAGCGGCCTGTCCTCTTCCGCGGCTTACGAGGTGCTCATCGGCACCATCATCAACCACATGTTCTTCGATGCCAAAGTGACCCAGCCGGAAGTGGCGCAGATCGGCCAGTACGCCGAGAATGTGTTCTTCGGCAAGCCCTGCGGTCTCATGGACCAGACCGCTTCCGCTGTGGGCAATCTGGTGACCATCGATTTCTTTGACAAGGATCACCCTGTGATTCAGCCCGTTGCCTTTGATTTCGCTTCCTGCGGCCATGCCCTGTGCATCATCGATTCCGGTGCCGACCATGCCGACCTCACGGATGAGTATGCGGCCATCCCCGGGGAGATCAAGGCAGTGGCAGCCTACTTCGGCAAGGAAGTGCTGACCCAGATTGCGGAAGCCGAGTTCTACGCTGCCATTCCCGCGCTGCGGGCAAAGTGCGGCGACCGTGCGGTTCTGCGTGCCGTCCACTTCTACCAGGAGAATGCCCGTGTGCCCAAGCAGGTGGCGGCTCTGGAAGCCGGAGACTTTGAAACTTTCCTGAAGCTGATCAAGGAAAGCGGCTACTCCTCCTATATGTACCTGCAGAATGTGATTCCCGCAGGCTATAAGCAGCACCAGGATGTGGCTGTGGCACTGGCTCTGGCAGAGCATTACCTGCAGGGCAAGGGCGCCTACCGTGTCCATGGCGGCGGCTTCGCCGGTACCATTCAGGCTTTTGTGCCCTACGATATTCTGGATGCCTTTGTCGCAGGCATGGACAGCGCTTTGGGCGCAGGTGCCTGCCATGTGCTGAGCATCCGTCCCCAGGGCGGCGTGCAGGCGGTGCCTGCCGACAATGCGTGACGAACCGGACGGGTATCGTGACACCATTGGGTACCGCTGGATTCGTTACATTGGAGGAAACTTATGAAAATTGAAACCTATCTTGATTCCCTGGTGGCCTACGCCATGAACACCGGCCTAACGGAACCGGAAGACCATGTTGTGGTGGTAAACCGGCTGCTGGACCTTCTGCGCATGGATGACTATGCCCCCACCGACGAGCTGCTCATTGAGGATCTGGAAGAGATCCTGGCAGGCATCCTGGACTATGCCGTAGCCAAGGGCCTGTGCGACGATGGCATCACCGCCAAGGACATTTTCGACACCCGGATCATGGGCGCTCTGACCCCCATGCCCCGGGAAGTGATCCGCACCTTCCGGGAAAAGTACGCCCAGGACCCCGTGGCGGCTACCGACTGGTATTATCAATTCAGCTGCGATACCGACTATATCCGCCGCTACCGCATCGCCAAGGATATGCGCTGGAAGTACGAAAGCGAATACGGCCAGCTGGATATCACCATCAATCTGAGCAAGCCCGAAAAGGACCCCAAGGCCATTGCCGCCGCCAAGAATGCCCCCCAGACGGCTTACCCCAAGTGCCAGCTGTGCGTGGAGAATGAGGGCTACGCGGGCCGCATGAACCATCCCGCCCGTGCCAACCACCGGATCGTGCCTATCCAGGTCTGCGGCGAAGCCTGGTGCCTGCAGTACAGCCCCTATGTCTATTACAATGAGCACTGCATCGTGTTCAACGCGGCCCATGTGCCCATGAAGATCGATAAGTCCGCCTTCCGGAAGCTGCTGGGCTTCGTGAAGGTGTTCCCCCATTACTTCGTAGGTTCCAATGCCGACCTGCCCATCGTGGGCGGTTCCATCCTCAGCCATGAGCATTTCCAGGGCGGCCACTATACCTTCGCCATGGAGAACGCCCCTGTGGAAGAGCAGCTGACCTTCCGGGGATTCGAAGAAATTCAGGCCGGTATCGTCAAGTGGCCCATGAGCGTCATCCGGCTCCGGGGCAGCGATCCCAACCGGATTGCGGACCTGGCTGACAAGATTCTTACTTGCTGGCGGGGCTACACCGATGAAAGCGTCAGCGTCATCGCCTTCTCTGAGGGCCAGCCCCACAACACCATTACCCCCATTGCCCGCCGCAGAGGGGAGGATTACGAGCTGGATCTGGTGCTGCGCTGCAACATTACCACCCAGGAGCATCCCATGGGCGTGTTCCATCCCCACGCCGATAAGCACCATATCAAGAAGGAGAACATCGGCCTCATCGAGGTTATGGGCCTGGCGGTGCTGCCCAGCCGCCTGAAGCAGGAGCTGACCGACCTGGCGCAGGCCGCCTGGAAGGGCGTGGATGTTTCCAAGGATGAAACCCTTTCCAAGCATGCAACCTGGCTGGAAGAGCTGAAGCAGACCTACACCTTCACCCAGGAAAATGCCATGGATATTATCCTGCAGGAAACCGGCAAGGTGTTCGCCGCCGTTCTGGAAGATGCCGGCGTCTACAAGAACACCCCCGATGGCAAAGCCGCCTTCCGCCGCTTCGCCACCCATGTTAATGAGGCATAACAATCCCACCACCGTAGCTGCATAAGAAACAGGGGTTGTCTCATTCAGGCAAAATTATCCATTATGCATCGTAGGGACACCCGTCCCCGGGTGTCCGAGACACAAGAACAGCACAAAATTTGCGTGGTTTACGCAAATTTTGTGCTGTTTTTATGGGTTGGCTGCGGACACCGCAGGAGCGGTGTCCCTACGAAAGAAGATTTGAGACAACCCCTGTCAGTTTTTTCCTGTCATTGCGAGGCGCATAAGCGCCGTGGCAATCCGCTAAGAAATACGGATTCTTCGACTCACTGCGCTTGCTCAGAATGACAGAGAAATGGGGAAGGCCCTCAGGCTTTTTCTGTCGTCTTGAGCGAGCGCAGCAAGTCGAAGGACCCGTCCTCTCTCCTGCGGGGTGCGGATTCTTCGACGCGCTTCGCTTGCTCGGAATGACACCGTTTTTTGACAGCTTCGTCATTCACCGTAGGGGCGGCGATTCGCCGCCCGCGCACCAATGGCGATGCAATTGGTGCAGTTTTCGCAGAAAACAAAAACAATCGCCCCTTGCGATGCAATTTTGCCCCCCATTTGCCGGACGACCAATGGTCGCCCCTACAGTGCGTTGCGGCGGCTTTTCCATCTATCGACACTTCTTTGACAAACGGAATCCTCAAATTCTCCTCTGTCATTGCGAGGTGCATAAGCGC
>JAFSEW010000061.1 GCA_017435525.1 Oscillospiraceae bacterium
CCGCAACCTTTTTACGGAGCAGTTCAATCGCATCGGGCTTATTCTCTTCGATGACGATGATACCCTTGGGAGCAGCCACGGTCTTCATAACAGCCTTCAGACCGAATACGATCTCATCGGCATACTCTAAGAGGACTCTGTGGTCAGCGGTCAGCATGGGCTCACACTCACAGGCATTGACCAGAACAGCCTCGATGGGCTTGCCGGGATTGAGCTTGACATAGGTGGGGAATCCGGCGCCACCCATACCGACAATACCTGCATTTTTGACGATCTCGATGATCTCAGCAGGCGTCAGCTCCTCCAGAGGCTTGTTGGGCTTGATGGACTCGTCCGGAGTGTCCTTACCGTCATTTTCGATGACGATGGCAGTGCAGGTACCGCGGGTTGCGTGGGGCAGATCCTGAATGGCAATAACCTTACCACTGACGGAAGAATGGACAGGCGCGGAAATGAAGCCGGCAGCCTCACCGATCTTCTGACCCATCTTCACATAGTCGCCCACATTGACAATGGGGTTAGCAGGGGCACCCAGGTGCATGGACAGGGGGATCACCACAGTCTCAGGCACAGGGAACTTCACCAGAGCCTTGGCTTGCGTAGGCTCCTTACCCTCCACGGGATGGATACCGCCGTACCAGCCCTCCTGGCGCTTTGCCCGGATCGCCTGCACATATTCATTGATTACCTTGAAATTGACCTTGGAGTAGTCCCGCAGCTGGACGCTCTGGGCTGCAAACTCTTCCAGACGACCCTGCTTTTCCAGACGCTCCTGGATTTTCTGCCAGGCACAGTCCTTATCGGGGCTGACTTCGCACTTGCCGTCCTTGGCGCCGCCGCACTGACCGTTCAGCAGGCTCTTGGAGCAGTCCACCACGGGGCAGATGCCGCCGGTCATACCCAGGTAGCACTGGGCACAGGCGTCACAAGCCTTCTTGGTCAGGGCCATACCATGATGGCCAGTGTAGCAAATAGAGTCGCAAGCCGCATACACGGGCTTATCCAGCATAGCTGCCACAGTCTGCACACCCAGACCGCAGGACAGCACCACCACATTTTCCGTGCCCTCAGGCAGCTGCAGTGCCTTGCCGGTATGGTTCTGATTGCACAGGAAATCTGCCTTCATGACGCCGGTCACATGCTTGTCCAGGCCGTCGGCCAGGGCCACCAGCTTGTCGCATTCCGGCTCTTCCATCGTCTCAAAGGCTTTAAAGCACTTGTTGCAGGCAACTACAAAGATATTTTCCTTGTCTTCCAGCAGAGCTGCCAGCTCTTCCCAAGGCTTCAGCGCATATTTGGTGTAGTTTTCCAACTCGTCACCTTCCTTATAAATTCCTTAACACCCTACACAGGGTATAGTTCGGTCAGATTGTAGCACAGTTTTTCGGATTTTTCCACTGTTTTTTTGATTTTCTCAGAATTATCGATTCTTTTTCCCAAGTCCTCTTGCATCCTATGGGTTTCATGTTAAAATGATAATACGCTAACCGCAGGAGGGGTATTATGAGCAGAATGAAAATCGGCTGGGCCAGTCGGGATGTATCTACCCAAAAGAGCGTAAATATGTCCGGGCAATTTCACATGCGGATCATCCGTGGGATTCTGGACCCCATTACCGTCACCGCCCTGGTGGTGGAAAACAGCGGCGATATCGCCGTGCTTCTGTCCGGGGATATGATCGACTGCCGGGCCCATATTCTGGATGAACTGCGGACCCGGGTGCATCAGGTGTATCCCCAGATCCCCCCTGAGAAAATTTTAATCAACGCCACCCACACCCATACCGCGGCCACCCATGTGGGCGGTGTCGGCTCCATTTCCTTCACTAAGGGCGAATCCTTCAATCACGATGGCGTGGAAATCGCCTCCTCCGATGAATACCGGAATTTCCTGGTGGATCAGATGGTGGATGCCGTGTGCGAGGCTTATGAAAGTCGTGCCGAGGGCGGCATTTCCTACGGCTACGGCTTTGCCGTGGTGGCTTTCAGCCGCAGAGTGGTGTATTTCGACGATCTTTCCCAGCGCCCCGGTGCTGCCCGTGATTCCACCCACGGCGTGGACGGCCATGTGCGAATGTACGGCGACACCAGCGACCCCATGTTCAGCCACTATGAAGCCGGTGCCGACCCCTTTGTAAATCTGCTGTTTACCTTCGACCGGGACAATCAGCTCACCGGCGCCGTGATCAATATCCCCTGCCCCAGCCAGAACTCTGAGGACGAATATCTGGTGTCGGCAGACTACTGGCACGACATCCGCACCGCCATCCGGGAAAAATACGGCAATATCTTCATTCTGCCCCAGTGCGCCGCGGCGGGTGACCTGTCCCCCCGGCAGCTGCACTACAAAGATGCCCAGGCCCGGCGCTACCGGCTGAAATACGGCGATATCGAAACCCAGGCAGATAACAAAACCGAGATCATGAACCGCATGGAGATCGCCCAGCGGGTGGCCGCCTGCTTCGACGATGTATACAGCTGGGCCAGCAAGGAGATCGTCACCGATCCGGTTGTGGCTCACACGGTGCAAACGGTGGAGCTTCCCCGGCGGCTGGTGACGGAAGAGGAATATGCCGATGCCCTGCAAGGTCTGGAACAGGAGCAGGATGCCGCCTTTACCTATGACGGCACCCCCCTGGAAAACCTGCACCACAACTCCATCATCATGTCCAAACGTGGCCGTTACAGACGCATTATCGCCCGGTATGAAAACCAGGATGTCTCTCCCCTGCCCATGGAGCTGCATGTAATCCGCATCGGCGACATTGCCTTTGCCACCAACCGTTTTGAGCTGTTTATGGATTATCAGCACCGGATTCAGGCCAGAAGTCCCTTTTTGCAGACCTTTATTGTGCAGCTGGCTGCCCAGCCGGAACTGGACAACGGCTCGTACCTGCCTACAGAGCGTGGTCTCTGGGGCAAGGGCTTCGGTGCCAGCGTCTACGACAATCAAGTAACCCCGGAAGCCGGACAGATTATTGTGGAAGAAACCGTCAAATCCCTGTATAATCTCTGCAAATAACGCACAAAGAGCGTGCTGCGAATGGCAGCACGCTCTTCATTTATGCTTTGTACGGCAGATCCTCCGCATCGATAACCCGGTAGCCTGCGTCTTTCAGGGCCTGGGCGAAGATGCCGGAGCCGGAGATCCGGGTTCCTGTAAAGGTTCCGTCATAGATCTGATTCACGCCGCAGGTGGGGCTGCGGGATTGGAGCACCGCGCAGTCGATGCCCAAGGTTTTGATTTCCACCATTGCTCTGGCTACCGCATCCCGCAGCGGCGTATCCACAACCTTGCCGTCCCGGGCGGTGACCACGCCGTTCACAATCTCCACCGGGGTTCTGGGGCAGCCAAGTCCTGCCAGCATTTCCGGGCAAACCGGGACCACCTCATGCCCTTCCAGGAATTTGATAACAGTGGGATTATAGTTGTTGCCGCCGTTATACTTACAGTTTTCCCCCAGCAGGCAGGCGCTGACCAGAATCTTCATCCTTTTACCTCCTCTGCCCTGTTACCATAGGGCGCAGCCTGATGCCGCTTCAGTGCGGGGAAATAGAAGAACAGCTGGGTGATAATGCACAGGCTCCAGCCCACAGGCCACACCAGATACAGGAATGTCAAAGTGGGGCACAGGGGGAAGATCAGATACACCCACACAAACCGCAGCACACACATATACAGGAATGTGCAGATGGTAGGAGGAATGGGCTTACCCATACCACGCAGGGCGCCCCCCATGATCTCATTGATGCCGCAGATGAAATAGGTACTGGAAATAATAACCATTTTCTGCCGGGCGTAGGCGATGACCGTAGGATCATTGGACATAACGGAAGCCAGCTGCCGGGAGAAAATCGCCGACAGTGCTCCAAAGAACGCACCCAGGCACACCGTGATGATTACGCCCCGGAGCACCGACTGGCTGGCCCGCTTCACATTGCCCCGGCCGATGTTCTGGCTCACATAAGGCGTTACCGCCAGTGCCGTGGCACAGCTGATCTGATAGAGAATGCCGTCGTAGTTGTTAGCAATAGAAATACCGGTGGTGGCTTCCGGGCCGAAGGAATTCACCGTAGCCACGATGATCACATTGGCCATGGAATACATCACCTGCTGCAAACCGGCGGGAATGCCGATGCGCAAAATGGTGAGCATCTCCGCTTTGTGGAAGCGAACTTTCCGGGGCTGCAGATGTACCATACCCTGGTTATGCACCAACGCATGAACACCCAGCACTGCAGATGTGCCCCAGGAGAGAATGGTAGCCCAGGCAACACCGGCCACACCCAGTCGGAACCAGGCTGTGAAAACAAAGGTGAAAACGACTTTTACCACGCCGCCAGCGGTGAGAAATACCATGGGCCGCCGGGAATCGCCAGTGGCACGGAGAATGGAGGCGCAGAAATTATAGAGCATCAGGATCGGTACACCGGCAAAATAGAGCCGGAAGTAAAGCACAGCCTGATCAAAGAGTCTTTCAGGGCAATTGACCCAGGTGAGGAAGGTCTCCGCTCCCAAAAGGCCAATCACTGTCAGCAGAATACCGGAGAGCAGCGAGAATGCAATGGCTGAATCCACCGCCCAGTTGACGCTGGTCTGATCCCGTCTGCCGATATTTCTGGCAATGACAACATTGGCGCCGGAGGAAACACCAATCACAAGGCCGGTGATCATGGAAATCAACGAACCGCAGGAACCAACGGCGCCAATGGCGATACCGCCGCCGGTGTCGTAGGCCTTCAGGATGGTCATGTCGATGATGTTAAACAGCGACTGCGTAACATTCATAATCATGATGGGAATCGCAATGGCAAGTAGGCCCGGAATAATCGGACCGGAAAGCATGTCCACGTCTCTTCGTTTCATAATTTATGGCCTCTTTTCAACTGGAAGCAGCTTCCATATTGTACCTATCTTATAGCACTCCCGGTGCAGAAAAGCAACCTCTTTTTCTATAAATTTATACCGAAAAGCAAAAAGCCGTGAACGCAGCGCGTTCACGGCTTCTGTATTAGGTTTCGTCCTCAGTGATCTCTCTGGCGATTACAACAAAGCGTCCATAATCCTGATAATGGTCGCAGGTAACCAGGGTAATCAGGTTATCATCCATTTCCAGTTCGAAGTCCAGATCGTAGTAAGACTTTTCCTTGTAAGCCTGCTCAGCTCTCTTCAGATCAGCCTCATCAATAGCATCCACAAACTGGTAGAACTTGAAAACCATCTCATAACTGAAATACACGCGGTCACGGAAAGCTGCAATAACCTCATACTGGCGCTTCTCATACAGGGTGTTAAACTCAACAATGGGATGTTCCTTCCAGAATTCCTCTTTCTCGTAATCCAGCAAACCGGCAAACATGGTGCCGTTGTTCATGTTGTGGGCGTAGATGATCAGGTTCTGGCTCTCAGGATCCATACTGCAGATGCCATCGATAAAGGGCAGACCGTAGGCATTACGCTTACCTTCAAAATTCATATGGATGTACTTCTCGGGATCATCCGGGGTATACATCACAGGATAGTCGATCTTGGTGTCTTCGATTTTAATCCAACCAACAAGATCAGGATTTTGCGCATAGAGGGAAGCCATATCTTCCATCATCACAAGAGGAATCTCCTCAGTGGTTTCCGGAGGAATCGTCTCAGTCTCAGCAGGAGCGGTAGTTGTAGGTGCCTGGGTGGAAGGGGCAGTAGAGGGAGTGATATCAGGAATCTCAAAGTAGGGCTTTAAAATCAGCATGGCAGCAAGCACCAGGAACAGGACACCTGCAACAAAAATGAGGGTCCATTCCAGGTTGGTGAGCTTACGCTTTTTGCCGCTCTTGGGAGTTTCCTGACGCTTTTTGGGTTTGTTTTCCATAATAGGTCTCCTGAATCATGATAAGCGGTGGCCGAAGCCACCGCTTATCTCTGGAAAGTGCTTAAATTACAGAGCGAACTTGCGCTTCAGCATGTAGCCAGCCAGGGTGATCATAGCGATCACAGCAACGGCAGAACCAACAACAACGGGAGTGATGTCGCCGGTCAGAGGAATCTTGTCCAGACCCTCGACAGTGTAACCACAAACCTCACACTTGTGAGTCTTGATGGTAACCAGGAAGCCGTCGATCTCTTCGGTCTTCTCCAGCTCCTTCAGCTCGACCATCTTGTGGCCTTCGTTCTCAACGGCGTCGCAACGGACGCAGGCACGCTGGTGGTAGTTGGGGTTGCCGATGTCAACCCAGTCGCCGAAAGCGTGGCCCAGGGGCTTAGCACCCTGACGGGTCTCGGTCTCGCCGCAGGTAGCACAGGTGCGCTGATCGACACCGTACTCATCACAATCGGGAGCCTTGATCTCAACCCACTCGCCCCACTCGTGGACATGCTCGGGAGCCTTCACAACATTAACAACCAGCTCGAAGTCAACACCGACCAGAGCTTCGTTGTAAGCGTCCAGCAGAGCAGCGGTAACATCGTAGTTGCCTTCGCCCTTAACATTGAAGGTAGCGTTGAACAGAACGCCGTCGCCTTCGATGTTAGCACCGTTCTTAACGAACAGAACCAGGCCTTCAGCATTGTTGACGTCCAGCATGCCACCAGCGGACAGAGCGCCCTCGGTAACAGCAGCCAGCTCCAGAGCGGCAGCGTCGAAGCCCAGCTTGATCTGATAAGCAGCGAAGCCGGGGTTACCCTTAGCGGAAACAGTGATTTCAACGGTCTCACCCTCAGCTGCGAAAGCGGAGGTAGCCAGAGCCAGCAGCATTACAGCAACCAGCAGGAAAGAAATAATTTTTTTCATAGTGTTTTCTCCTTATTTGGAAAGAGGATTAGACATCCAGAGGCAGGCTTGCGTGCTTGTGGTTAACATACTGCATCAGGATCAGCAGGTCGCGCAGAGTGATAGCATCGTCAGCATCCAGGTAGCAAGCGGGCTCGTTGATATCTTCGATGGACCACTTGTTGTTCAGGTACTGCATCAGCATCAGAACGTCGCGCAGGTCGACATCGCCGTCGCCGTCAACGTCGCCGTACAGGATGCTGCTCAGGCGCAGGCAATCCATGATGCGGTCCTTGATTTCGGTGTGGCCGGCAGCGTTGGGCTCCAGGCCGCCGTTGTAAACAGTGTTGATCAGGTCGAACAGAGCCAGATCAGCGCTACCCTTGACGGTGGTAACATTGTTGCCCATGTTGGCAAAGATGCCATTGCAGGTCAGCATTGCGTAGGTCAGGTTGTAGATGTCGGTGGTCTCAACCAGGGCCTCAACGAAGATGCCCATGGGGATGGAGACGCCGCCAACATTCAGGGAAACGCCCTTCAGGGGGTTATACATACCAACAATAACAACGACAGCGTCCTCGTTCATGTTGGAAATGTCGTTCAGCAGCAGGGGCATATTGAAAGCGTAAGCAGCGCAGCTGTAAGCATAGCTCTCGATAGCCAGGGTCAGGATCAGAGCGTAGTCCATGCCAGTGTAGGCATCCTTGCCCAGACCCATCTGAGTGAACTCGTCCTTCAGCTCAGCAACGATCTTGCCAATAGCCTCAGCACCGGCCTCGGTAACGTAGGGAACCCAGTCGCCCACGTCGTGCTCACCGGCCAGAACCTTGTCCAGGGTGAACTCAACGAAGTTGTTGCTGTTGAAGCCAACAGTGATCAGGTCAGCAGCCTTGACAACGGCAGCGTTCTCAGCGATCACATCGTAAGCGTCCTCAACCATCATGTCTTCGTCAGCCAGGTTGGTGACGTTCTTGATCTCCAGCTCAGCAGCCAGCTTGTCAACATAGCTGGTCTCGTCCTTCTCAGCAGCAGCGGTGTCGTCGCCGATAGCCACGTAAGAAGTCTTGTTGGAGACATACAGGTCAGCAGAAGTAGCTCTCTTGTAAGCCAGCTTGAAGAAGGTGATCAGGTTCTCGATCTCGATCATCAGCTGATCGTACAGAGCCAGCAGTTCGGGATCGTCCTTAACTGCGTTGTACAGTTCAGCGGTAGCCTCGTAAGCCTCTTCCAGAGTAGCCTCGACTTCCTCGAAGTCGACGGTGGAAGCGACCTTGGCCAGCTTGTTGACAGTTCTGTCCAGGACATCGGCGATCTCAGCCTTGGTGTCCAGCTTTGCCTTCAGAGCAGCAGCGGCGTCCAGAACGGGATCAACCTGTGCGGCAGCGAAGTCGTAGGAATTCTGCAGAGCCTTGGGAACGTACTCCATGATGACAGCAGCCAGCTCCTCGATGAGTTCTTCAACTCTCTCAGTGGGGCACTCAGCTTCTGCTGCCAGGGCAGTGCCACACATACCGAACACCAGGCAGCCTACCAGCAGCAGGGCCAGGACGGAACGCATGGACTTTGCGAGCATTCTTTTCATAAATTACCTCCTATGATTTTAGGGAAGGCCGGGTTGCTGCAACCGGTTTTCCCATGTTTTATTACATCACACTGTGCAATCTCACAGTGAGAATGCCAAAGTAAGTACGGTTTCCCTGCAGGTCGCTTTGGTTAAGCAAGGCGGATCGCCATCCGCCTTGCTCCCAATGCAGCAACAGCAGGTAATTAAGAAACCTGATTGTGTGTAAATTGAGCCTTACGGCGCAGCCACAGGAAAAACCCCATAACTGCCACAACTATACAACAGTTATACCACTCCCGTCCCGAAAAAGCAAGCCTAAAACGGAATTCTTTTCAGGTTTTTCTCCGGCGCAAGCTGCGGAACCTGCCGCATTCTGCTTCCGGCTCCAGGGAGACGGCTACTTTATACACATATTTGCATAATCATCCCAATCACACATTGTGTACGCAGGCATTATAGCGCAACATACAGAGAAAATCAAGGCCTTTTGACAGATTTCGCAGAAAATTTCTTTACCAAAACTTATCCGCCGGTAGCAGTCTGTTCCGGTTTCGCACAATCGCCCCTGTTCTTTATTCCTCTGCCAGAAAATCCTCCGCGATCTGGGTATACAGCGCCGCGCCATAGGGCAGCGCCTCCGGATCAACGGTAAAGTGGGGGTTATGAATGGGATAGGTGAAGCCCTTTTCGGCGTTAGCGATTCCCAGGCCATAGTAGCAGCCCGGTGCCTTCTGGCAGTAATAGCCGAAGTCCTCCGATCCCATAGTGGGTGTCTTCATGGGAAACACATGTTCCTTGCCCAGGAGCGTTTGGGCCGTGCTGCGTACCAATTGGGTCATGGCTTCATCGTTGATGGTGGCGGCGTAGCCGTCTACCAGGTCGATTTCCGCTTCCACGCCCATGGCTGCGGCGGTACCGGAAACGATCTGCCGGAAATCTGCCTTGACCTGAGCCCGGGTCTCGGGGGTCAGGGTGCGGATCGTGCCGCTGAGGGTCACAGTCTCCGGGATCACATTGCCGGTAGTGCCGCCGTGGATGGTGCCCACTGTCACCACCACGGAGTCCGTGGGGCTGGTGCGGCGGCTGCTGATAGTCTGCAGCGCCAGCACAGTCTGGCAGGCTGCCACGATGCTGTCGGTGCCGTTTTGCGGTTTGGCACCGTGGGTGCCCTTGCCCCGGAAGGTCACGGTAAAGGGATTGCTGGAGGCAGTGGCGGAGCCGGAACGCAGCATGATGGCACCGGCGGGGTATTCCGCGGTGCAGTGGCTGAAGAACACGGCATCCACATGGGGATTTTCCATGCATCCGTCGGCGATCATGCGCTCCGCGCCGCCGATACCTTCCTCAGCAGGCTGGAAAAGCAGCTTCACATTGCCCCGCATGGTGGCTGCCCGGGCGCAAAGCATTTTGGCTGCGCCCAGCAGCACAGTCACATGGGCATCATGGCCGCAAGCGTGCATCACTCCGGGATTTTGGGAGCTGTAGGGAAGATTCGTCTGTTCCGTTATGGGCAGGGCATCCATGTCCGCCCGGAATGCAACGGTCTTGCCCGGCTTTCCGCCCCGGATGAGGCCCACCACACCGGTATCGGCAATAGGGGCGGCTTCCACGCCCATTTTCTCCAATTCTTCCAGGATCAGCGCCTGGGTTTTAAATTCCTTCATCCCCAGTTCCGGATTCCGATGAAGCCGGAAGAAAATCTCCTGCAGCCAGGGATTCAGCCCCTGGGCTTCCTGCAGCAGCACATTTTCCGCAGCTGCTCCGGGGAATACGCCGCCGGTTCCATCGCCGCAGCCGGGAATTACAGCTTTCATCATTGCACGCTCCTTTTGCTATCCGTTAAGTTTAGGAAATCGTACCACAGTCTATTTTATAAATCAATTATAATAACTGTATATCAGAGCTTATTTCGTTGCCGTGAAAGCTTGCCGGAATGCGCAGCCGTGTCGGAAAAAACGCCGCCAGATTTTTCATCGGCGGCGTTTTGCGCACTTTTTTCAGGATTTCTCCGTTTCAAAAAGCTCCAGCATATTGAAAAATTCCTGCTTTTCCTTTGCATCCTGGGCAACTTTTATCACAGACTGCTTCTGCCGCAGCCCCAGCAAGGAACGAACCCAGTAACGCACAGGCAAATACACCCAAAAGATGGGAAGCAGCCATTTCCGGGTCCTGGTAACGGGAAAACGGTAGTTGGCAATTCTTGTCAGATTGGCAAACACTGTCCCAAGATAGGACTGCTTTTTCTCCGGCGTACTTCCCTTTGCCAGTGCGCGGCCGATTTTTCCGGAATCCGCTGCGCCCATATTGCCGCAGGACAAAACATCCTCCAGAAATGCCTGGGTCTGGAACGCGTCCACATTTTCGCACCAGAGGGCATACTTCTTCGGCAGGCCCAGATAGCGGACGCAGGTACCGGTGGCAATCTGCGCGTAACGCAGCAGGCCGCAGCGCTCCAGCACCGGCACCGTATTCTGCGCAAAGCTTTCGGTGTCCGTGTTTGCCAGATACATGGCCCAGTCGCACAGCTGCCGCAGGCCGATACCGCCTTCGGTCATGTGCCGAACCATATGCAGCAACAGCATCAGCGCATGATGATGCTGCGAAAGGACGGGAAAGGCATGTGTATGCACCTGCCCACAGTCTGTGTGATCCAGGAAGCGCGCCGTTTCCTTCTGCACAGCGTTTCCGCCCCGGCACTCCGGCAGGGTGGTCACATCATAGTGAATCTCCACATAGGCACCGGCTCTGTCAAAGCCGATGTGAAAATTATGGTCGGATTCATGCAGTCTGTAGCCATTGCGCTGCAGGATCTGCTGAACCTGCTCCACCTGTGCATGGGGAACCAGGATGTCCACATCCCCCAGCACCCGCAGCTCCGGCTGGGGATAATGTCTTGCCACGCTGCTGCCTTTCAGAATAGCCGCAGGAATCCCGGCCGCATCCAGCCAGCTAAGCACTTCATCCTGGGCGGCCAACAGCCGCTCATTCCGGACTACACCGGCCAGGGTCAGCCGGTTCCATGTTTGCCGGATTTCCTCTGGCAGCGCAGCCTTCAGCGCCACGGCACCGTCATAAGCCAGGGAAATCACACCCTGCTGCTTTGCCATGGTGTCTATTAAATTCCAGTCCACCTCCGCAGACAGAGAAGAACCGTCCTCCCACAGCGCCTGCCGCAACAATTTTAAAAGCGTTTTTTGTTCAAGGGTCATAACTACTCCATCCTGTCAAACATATATCCTGCCTAACGTTTCTCTTTTGCCCTGTTCTCTACGGTGAAAAAGGCTAGGCTCTATGTTTGAAATACTCTTTGCTAAAAACGATTCGTATTATTTCTTGGCATATATATAAATCAGCTTTCTAACCCTATCATAATAGCAAATAGCATTTATTGCAACCGTAACAACTGTTATGTAGCCAAATACCACGATTGCAACCACTATCCATTCGGCATAGCTGGAAACAGCCATCAGATACTTAGAAGGGCCCGCACAGCAGCAAAGCGGCGCAAAAATCCCCAAAACAGATAAGATACTTGCCATTATCCGCTTTACAAACCCCATAATACTTTGCCCCCAAGAGCTTTCCACTGGCATAGGTTGCATAGCAAACTGTACGATAACCCATTGCCACAACTGTTCCAATCACCACACTGACAGTATCGCAGGCCATTACGAGTATGCAAGACAATCCAACATTTAGCAAAGCTTCCGTAATTGCCATACTTTTCGTCTGCTTGAAATGGCCAGCTTGGCAACAATGCGCTTTTGCTCTGCCAGCGATGGAAGAGGAAACACCTTGATTCTCCATAGTGTATCTCTTATTGGGATTCCTGCCCGCCAACCATATTCTTGCAGTCATTAATCATTTGTAAGCATTTCAAAAGTCTCGGGAAATTAATGCAGAACAATGGTATCACATATGCAGCATAGCACAGTCCCATGGTAATCATGTTGGGTAACCGAGCCAACAGCAAAGCAGACCGAAGGCCGCATACGATCATAGCCATCCCCAGTGTCTCCAGCACAAAGGCACCCAGGAATTTCCTGTTAAACATTTCAAGAATATTCGTCCTGATCTCTCTTGCGCCAAGGGAAAGAATCACGATTCCCTGTATCAGCGTGACGCTCAATGTCGCAATTGCTGGACCGATCTCTCCCAACGTCAAAAACAATCCAATATTCAACACGATATTGGCGCAAAAAGTTCCAATAGATGCAAACAAAATTGTTTTTGTTTTTCCTGCTGCGCTTAGAAGCAATGTTATCGTAAGAACGCTGATTACATCAACCAATATATATATCACAAACACCGGTATGCCAAATCCGACTGATACATACTTCTCACTATATAAGAATTCCATGAGTTCAGGCGCAACGCAAACTGCACCAATTGCCAGAATGGTAGTTGCTATACAGGATAACTCCAGAAATGCTTTATACAGCTGCTGCGTTACATCATACTTTCTTTCAGCAATATACCGGGTGATGTACGGCAAAAGCACAGTACAGAAAGAGGACATAACAATGTCAAAGGGCAAGATCTTGGATGCGTTGGCATACACAGCCAATGTTTCCGTATCCGTGAAAAAAGATATTACGAACTTATCTGCATCTCTGTTCAAAGACTTGATCACCGTAAACATAGCCATGGGAACGCAATAAGCCAGTATTTCTTTTATCAGTCGCTTATCGAATTTGAAAATGTTTATTCTATACTCTTTTTTCCGTAAAACGCCAAAGAAATAAACCACTTGAAATGCATCTGTCAGCAGTTGACACAGCAAGATCACAGCAATGTTATCAAAAACATAGCACGCCAACACCATAGCTATCAATTTGGCCACAGAAACAAGTAAGTTTCTGACCGCAATGGTTCTCGCCTTTCCAATTGCAAGAAACATAATTTGCAGAAGGGATATAGAATTCTGCAAAACAGGTAATGTCGCAGCAAAAATCATCAGCGACTGCAAATCTTCATTCTCAAAATACCGAGAAATTGGTACTGTGCACACCAAAAGAACTATAGATACAAGAATTCCTACCAAATAGTGTAAAAAGAAAATAGTGGAAACATAGGCGTTCCGCTTTTCCTCGTCTTTTTCCTTGCAGAAGAAAAAATTAACACCGTCCATCATGCCAAGCATGGTAATGCTGCTGGTGGTAGTAGTCACAAGTAATATCTGAGAATATGTGCCATATTCCAGCAAAGAAAAATGTTCGGAAAGCACTCTTGTAATCAGCAGACCAAGGACAAGCGTTACCATCCTGACAAACATCAGAAAAAAAGAATCTCCCGATGCGCCGGAAATTAAAGAATGAATTTTATTCCTTTTCAAGTTGCTTCACCACTTTGGCCGGATTTCCGGCTACTATCGAGTAAGGCGGCACATCTTTTGTGACAACAGATCGCGTCGCAACAATAGATCCTTTGCCAATTGTTACACCCTTAAGGATCGTCGAAAATTGGCCAATCCAAACATTATCCTCAATAATCACCGGAGAGCTTTTTGCATGATGCCATGCCCAGTTATCATTTGTAAATCCGTTGAGACTCATATATTCTCTGGCCTTAGGAGAAGTCGGGTGATTATTATTGTCGTAGACTCGGACATCGTTGGATATAATGACACATCTTCCAATTTTTATACTCGTTTCAGCGCCAATAAACGAGTGCGGGCCAAGATAAAAATGGTCGCCAATTTCAATGCTTCCATTTTCCGTAACGCATATACTGCCCAGCACCATTGAATCATCCCCAACAAGAATCCTTTGAGGATTGTTCGAAAAATTAGTACATCTACCAGCAACGCCAAATTTCATATTTTTGCCTATTGTTGCATTCTTTTCGTAAGACCTAGCGCTTTTAAGTTTTCTATACCAATCTACAAATATCATGTTGCCCCCCATTTTAATATTGCAAAATATGTTGCGCTATTGGGATTATATCGGTTGGCTCATTCCATTTTTACCACATTTTCTTCACAAATGTTTTGATCGCACGTAATCTTTGTCTTATCGTCTGCATATACAGTACTCTCTTACTTTTTACAGATACCTCCGACAATCCACATTGATTAAAAATAACAACCAAATCATTAGCTAGTTCGTAGTAGACCTTTTTTACAAAATGATTGAGGGTATCAAAGAAGTCAGCATCACTTCTTATATATTTATCATATGGCAACAAGGTTACATTTTCCTTGCCTGCCGCCCATATTCTTATTGCCCGATTCATCATGCTGTGTTCAACATGCCGATTAACATATGATTCCTTTTGTTTTTGCTTCTTAAATTCTTTTTCACTCCCCAGCAGTAAAACGAGCTTCACTTCTTTTCCAATATATTTCCATATTATATCAAGATTATTTATTGTGTGTGTCCAGTCTGAATTTTCAATAAATTCGTACTTTTCAGCAAAATCAGCCAGCATTTTCCCTGTAAATTTTGCACCTAGTGTTGCAACCTCACCGCAAATATATTTTTCTACATTCCCAGGTTCTACAAGGCTATAATACTTTTCGCAAAGGGCTATTTCTTTCCCACTCTTTCTCTGCCTATATATCCCAAGATTTCCATCTGTTAGCATCGATAAAACAACAACATCAAACTTTTCATGTGTTAAAGCCGTATTCAACATTTGTTGGTCAAAAAACGGCAAGTCATTTGCAATATCTCTTTTCTCTTGTTCTGATGCCAATAAAGCTGTGACAATCTGCGCAGTATGATTGTGTCCCTCTATCAGCACGCCATGGTCATTTGTATACGAAAATTCAGTTGCTATATTACCGCACGAATTTAAGAAGGTATGCATTGCGGACATATCGCAGGGACCCTTCAGCAAAATTCTTGTATGTCCAACAGTTTTCGTCTTGCGATTTATCATAATACGATTATTTATCCACGGAGGAATAAAATCCGCAGACAACTCAGAAGCCACATCTCCAACCACATCGATTTTAGGACAATTCAAGTATTGATAGACATACTGTTCCACTTGCATGCCTAATATCCTGCAAGAAAAAACATAGTGTATCGCTGTGCCGTGTTGTACTGCATAAAAACCTACAATACCATAATCACCGAATTTGTCTTTGACGGATACATAACCGCAATCTACATTATCCGTATTTAGTAGCTTTATAAGTTCTTCTTTTGTTTGTCTGTTTTTTGTGTAATTCAGCTGGTTACTACGCATAATCAGTTCGTGCAAACGGTCGATTTGCTTTTCACAATCCGTAGAGATTTTAACACAAATATTACACGACATCAAAAACGCATCACTAGATTCATATTCGTTTTTTGACGCTTCCTTTTGCTCAAGTAGTTGATACTGTTTCAAGCGTTTATGATCCAAATCCTTACTCTCAGCTCTTTCTGCCGCTATATATAAAGGTTCAAGTTCGTCAGGGTGCGCTGTCATGAGACCTGGGCAAAAATACTTTGCTTCTTCAAGATTCTGAATATTATCATCCACAAAAAGCACATTTACATATCTTAGATTCATCATATCTATAATAGATTTGACTCTATTGCCTTTTGACGACCAGTCAACCATTGGAAACACAAAGTAGTCCCACAAACCACTTTCTGTCAACTGATTATGCACAACTGCAAAATCATTCTTGGAACATATTGAGTTAACAATACCTATATCCGTCAGTTTTGTAACAAGACGAACATTTTCATCAATGTAAGTAATCTCACCTTCACTAATCGTTCCTCTCCAGAATGTATCATCCAAATCCCATATAACAAGTTTAATGTTCTTTAATTCCATAGCCACCACCACTCTCTATAGTTAGTGTTTCTAGAAGTTTTTCTTGCTAACCCTTCACCACCATAATTGTTGCGTCCTAACATGCTTAATCAATTTTCCCTACGAAGGATTCTTGTTAATCTTGAATTGGTTGTATTCCTTTGCCAATATCACAATCATTGCAAAATAAAACCAAAGACTATCATAAGTCAAAATGCCAATTGCAAGCATGCGTATAAGCAATATAACAAGCGGTAGCCATACCCTATGTTTATAGGATTTGATTCCCATTGAGGTTCTCAGCAATACCAGGAACATCACAGAACCAACAATACCTAAACTAAAAGCACACTCCAGGACAGTGTTATGCGTACCTTTATGAACGCTTGTAAGAATCGTATTCAGGCCATTTCCCACAAAAAGGACTTTACCGTTGCTAAAAATTTCCTTTATGTACGACAGCCAGATATCTGTACGGCCTGTTGTAATATCTGCCAAGGATGTTGAAGTACTTCCGGATAACCTCAGCATATATGCGCTGATTGAATCATACGCAAAGTAGCATAGCACCAGTGCCGATATCAGCGCGATGAATAAAAATTTAACAACCCTACCGACACCTTGTTTCAGGGAAACAAAAAACCAGAAAATCAGCAGGAGTACCCAGGCGATCAAGAAAGACTTACTTACAGACATCAGGCCAAATATGGAAAGGCACGCTATAAACACAATGTGTGAAAGCTTAATCTTTCTACTGTTACATATAATTACCACGATAGCCGCCAGAGCCATGGTAATATCCAAGGTATGGTAATTCGCGTTTCCCTGCAAACCTGAAAAGCGCACAATACGCTCATTCTCTACCTTTGCAAGCATTGCGTCTGTAATAAAAGCATTTATAATGGGCAGTGATGATCTTAAGAGTGCCAAAATCGATGCCAGGCAGATTCCTGCCGAAAAAAACATTGCTGCCGACTCGGCATCAATTTCTTCGTATCTGAGGTAGTACAGCATCAGAAAACCTGCCATCATTGTAGCAATCGTTGTAAGCTGTCCAATTCCTGAAAACACCAGGTTATATGTACAGAAGAATATTAACCCCACAAGCAACCAGCCATGAACTTTCTGATTTGCAACAACAAATTTTGCAACCACCAAAAAGTATAGTATGGTGAAGAAACTCATGCTGTTTATATCCGGCTTCAAAATTGGTGCCAATGGGAGCAGAAACAGCAAAAACAAGACGCAGCATTTGGTGCTGCTGATAAAGAAGGTCACCAAGCTTATACCGGCGAAAATATAAAAGAAGCTATTATGCAAAGCGCGGCCGACTATCAACGCGGAAAACAGTGCACACACCCATCCAATATATTGCGCGGTGTCGCCTATTCGCACGATAGTATTCGGTTTTGCCTTTATCATAATTGCCGCCATTACAGGTTCTCCTTATACCATGCTATTGCTTCTTTCAATCCGGACACGAAATCGTATTCCGGATCATAGCCAAATAAGTTTCTTGCTTTTGAAATATCTGCATTGCTATGCTTAATATCGCCTTTTCTGTCAGGTCCAAAATTGGGTTGTATATTTTTACCCAAGGCTTCCGTCAGAGAATAATAAATATCGATTAGATATTCTCTTCCGCCATAGGCAATGTTGAACACCTGTCCGGCCACTTCGCTGGATGCCAGGCATGCTTTCAAGTTTGCTTCAATGACATTCTCAATATAGGTGAAGTCACGGCTCTGCTTGCCGTCACCGTTTATTGTAGGACGCTCGTCATTCAGAAGCATTTTAATAAACTTGGGGATTACCGCTGCATATGCGCCGTTCGGATCCTGTCTGCGACCAAACACATTAAAATACCTAAGTCCATAGGTATCAAGCCCATAATGCATCGCATATTGCTTCGCCCATTCTTCATCGCATCGCTTAGTCAGCGCGTAAGGTGACAACAAGTTGCCCTCTATACCCTCTGTCTTAGGGAGGTTGGGCTCATCGCCGTATACAGAAGAGCTTGAAGCATAGACAAATTTTTTAACCCCATTCTGCCGGGATGCCTCCATCATATTTAAGGTACCCTGTATATTGTTCGCGCAATAAAACAAAGGCATCTCAATAGATCTGGGTACACTTCCCCAGGCTGCCTGGTTCAGGACGAAGTCAACGCCCTCTGTGGCTTTCAGACAAGTGTCAAAGTCTTTGATATCGCCCTTAATAAACTCATAATTAGGATTATTCAGGAACATATCCACATTTGCCTGTTTTCCGGTTGAAAGATCGTCCAGGCATCTTACCCGATATCCCATATTCAGGATAGCCTCGCACAGATTGGAGCCAATAAAGCCAGCTCCTCCTGTAACCAGAAATTTTGATTGTTCAGGAAAAACTAAATTTTTATACCCCATAATCAGAGTCTCCAATACAAATAGCCGTTCTGTTCATACACTTCCCTGCTGAGAAGTCCCTTAATATCCAGAAGTACCTTTTTGCCTTCTCCAAAGAATCGGCTAATCTGATCCATAGTAAAGGTCGAAAATTCCTTATGCGCCACTGCAAAGACGACAGCATCCATGTCTTTGATATCTGCAATATCCATAAATTCTATCCCATACAGATGTTTTGCTTCATCTGCGTCAGCAATGGGGTCGGCAACTACAGGCTCAATCCCATATTCCCTGAGCTCCTTGATAATATCAAAGACCTTACTGTTGCGGGTATCGGGGCAATTCTCTTTGAATGTAAAGCCCAAAATTGCTACCTTCGCGTTTCTTGTAGCCTTATCCGCCTTTATTAAGTTTTTTACAACATTTTCCGCAACATATTTACCCATATCATCATTGATGCGCCGTCCAGCCAAAATAACCTGACTGTGATAGCCAAGCATTTCCGCCTTATATGTCAGATAATAGGGGTCCACGCCTATACAATGTCCCCCCACAAGACCAGGATAGAACTTGAGGAAATTCCATTTTGTACCGGCTGCCTCCAGAACAGATTTTGTATCAATGCCAATTTTGTTAAAAATAATCGACAGTTCATTCATAAACGCAATATTGATATCTCGCTGGCTATTTTCAATGACTTTTGCAGCCTCGGCAACCTTGATACTGGAGGCTCTGTATACGCCTGCCTCCACAACCAGCTCATAAATCTTTGCAATAACCTCAAGCGATTCCGCGTCCATACCGGAAACAATCTTGACAATCGTCTCCAGTCTGTGCACCTTATCACCGGGATTGATTCTCTCAGGAGAGTATCCTACTTTGAAATCCACACCGCATTTGAGGCCAGATTCTTTTTCCAGAATAGGAATGCAGACATCCTCAGTGACACCAGGGTAGACCGTGGATTCGTAAACAACAATACTCCCCTTGGTCAGATTACGGCCAAGAATACGGCTGGCACCTTCCACAGGCGTAAGGTCAGGTGTATGGTCATCATGCACGGGCGTAGGCACTGCCACAATATGAAATTTTGCACGGCGGAGTGCTGTTTCATCCGATGTGAACTCCACATTGCACATCTTAATTGCTTCGTCGCCAACTTCATTGGTGGGATCCATACCAGATCGATAAAGCTCGATTTTCTTTTCATTCAAATCGTAGCCAATAACTCCGGCTTTCTTTGAAAAGGCCACAGCAATGGGCATGCCAACATAGCCCAGACCTACAAGCGCTATTTTTTCTTCACCCTGTACTATTTTCTCATAAAGCTTATTCATAGCTTATTCCTTCGCTCTTAATTATTTCTGTTGCCTTAATGATATGCTTTGTCGAATCGTTTCCGCTGATCACTTTCGCCGGAATTCCGCCCACAGTCACTGCCGGCGGTACATCTTTTGTTACTACAGCGTTGGCACCAATCACGGAGTCATCTCCAATTATAACATCCCCGATTATCTTTGACCCCGGGCCTATATATACATTGCTGCCAATCGTCGCGGCTTTCGATTCTCCTCCGTTTGCACCAATATTCACACCCGCATGAATCCGGCAATTTTTTCCTATTGTGCAACCGGAAGATATAACTATCGTTCCATAGTGTACGATTGCCAGTCCAGGACCGATATTACTATACGGAATGGAAAAACCAAGCCGCAAGGATAACTGATGGTATTTCACACGGTAATAGCTTCTTTGAATCATTCCCAGTAATCCTTGAGACTTGCTAAAATAGTCCAATTTCCTCATTGCTATTTGGAATTTCCATATCTCATCTCCGAAAAAGCTCGGTCTCAAGGATTTCTTTCCAAGCGCAATTCTGTCACACAAAAGATAATAGTTTAATTCATTTTTTGTGGCTATCACGCCTGTTCCTCCTCTCTAAAAGCTCTTCGAAAATGCTATCCAGTTTTTCACTAACAGCTTCCCTTGAGAACTCACATGCCCGCTCAATAGACAGCTTAGCATAATGCTGCATTTTCTCGTCGCTGGAGAGTAAATCTTTCATTGCAGCAGCAAGCTGTGCCAGTGCATGCCTGTTGTCGGCTTCTGTAATTCTCGGTGTAAGAATGCCGTACTCACATTCCTGATATATATCTGTAACTGAATTGTAGTTTTGATCTCTCCGGAGAATCTCTGCAGGGCCGGAATAGCAGTTGTCTGCAATCACCGGCAGACCTAACGCCATGGCTTCCGCCAGTACATTGGGGAAGCCTTCGCTCAAAGAAGAAAGCACAAAGCATCTGCATCTGCTCATATATTTGTACGGATTCTTTTGGAACCCTGTGAAATACACATGGCCACCGACATCGCATTTCTCGATAGCTTCCAAATACTTTGCCTTATATTCACCATCGCCGATCAGGACAAGGCCAAGTTCCTGATTTTTCTCCCTCGCTTGTGAAAAAGAATCTATAAGATATTCAAAACCTTTTTCCTTACAAAAACGGCCAACTGCCACGATCGTTTTCTCGTGCTGATTTAAAAACGCCAAGAATTCTGCATCTACTGTCTCGAGAGCCTGTTCCCGAATTTCTGCAATATCGATGTAGTTGTACAGAGAAAACACCTTATCCCTGTCTTCCGGATACTTCAGCAAATAAAACTGTTTCGTGTATTCGGAATTGCAAATCATTGCCGCAGATTTGTTAAGCGCTTTTTTATATTCATAAGATTTTTCAAACATTCTGCCAAAATCTCTTGCAGAGATTATCTTACCCGTATTATATGGATATCGGGTTTGCCGATTTCCTATCGCTGTAAACATATACAGGATATCGATTTGTTCTTGTTTTATTAACTTTCTAAGCTTAACATCTCTTAGGAAAGTGTTTAACACCTTACCTAAAAAAGTTTTTTTCGGGGGCAACTGAAAATCAATCAATCTACCTGCGAATGAATATTTTATTTGCGTTCCATCGTACAGCGCAAGCAACACATTATGCTCGTCTGCCAACACCTTTGATATATTGGCCGCGCTTCTTTCCGTGCCGCCCAAACACAGAGACTCCTTTAGAATACAAATATTCATACTGACACCACATTATTTCTTCTTGAATTCTTCAAATCCATGTTTCATAAGTTTGCAAATTTGAGAAAAACCGTATTCTTCAGATGCATTTCTCATTCTATACGCAAAGTAGTATACTAACATGCTTTTCATTTTAGGAAAAGCATTTGCGATTAGGATTCCTTTATCTATAAAATACTTATCCGTATAGCCCCGAAACCAGGAGGATTCTTCTTGCTTCACTTTGGCAATTATGCTAGGACAATAATATGTCTTCAGGCCTTTACGAAAGGCGTCGCGAATAAACAGAGAATCCTCTCCGGAACCGTATTTCGCTCCGCCGCCGTATAATACAGAAAACGACAGGCATGCCTTATCCACTGCACTCTTCCGCATTGCAACACGCGCTGTGCCATACCGCATACAGTTCCAGATATGAATTCTTCGAAACTTTGTATATTCTTTTCTTCCCTGAGTAAACCTGTTCAAATACTCAAGGTTAAAGATAATAAGATCAGCATCAGGGCGCTGTGCAAATGCGTCGATAACAAGCCTTTCATAGCCATCAACATATATCATATCCTGGTCTGAAAACAGCAAATACTGACCGCTGGCATGCATAAGCGCTTTATTTCTGTTTCTTCCAACGCCTCTGTCTGCAGTTGAAATAAGCTTTACCCGATTACCGTCCGGTTGCGTATACTCCTTGTAGAAATACGCATCACATTGATTCGCTAAAATCGCATCCGTTTGCAAGTTCATTTCTCTATAGAGCGAATCATCTTCCTGATGCATGCATGCAACTAGTACTTCTACGCAGCTCATTTGTTCCTCCTAAAATTACCAGCAGAATTACAGATACATTGTATAGTCCCGATTCACATCCCATACCGTTGCATGAGACTGATACAGTGCCTTTGTTTCTTCGCTGGGCATCTCCATATATCTATCGCCATATCTAATTTGCAGATACTGCTCCACCCCCGAAGGGACTGCCAATTGGCACATCTCAAAATTAACGAATCTTTGTCCTTTAAAAAGTTCAGCCGGATAGAAAGAATTTGCAAACTTTGCTCTGCCAAACAGGTGTGCCATAGTATCTGTCTTTTTTCTATTATGCCTGCGTACCAAGTACAGCAAAAACTTCTTAAATGGCCCCCATACAGTGACTTTCGATATCCATAGTTGGATTTCTTTCTTTATACCCACAGCCGTGTAATTAGTTTTTGAGCATGCTTTTGCTTTCAACATTCCAGCAGCGTAGTATTGTATTTTTTTACCAAGCATACTTTTTGCGGCATAATTCAAGCACATAACATCCACAAAAATGCCACCGTGATAATTTTCTTTTTTTACATCGACCGGTGACAAGCATGTTGTTCCGTTCATCCTTACTTTCGAGAAAAAATAAGGAAGTTCCGCAGTATCTTCACATTGAAAATAGAATCTTTCGGTATCCAAATACTGCTGACAACACGCTTTAAACTTTGTGTAGTTAGCATAATCCATAAAAATATCAAGATCATCATCCCAAGGGATAAATCCACCATGGCGCATCGCGCCCAGCGCAGAGCCTCCCATCAAATAGTATGTAATGCCATGTTGACGGCAGAAAGTATCGATATACATCATAATTTCCAAGATTTTTTCCTGTAATTTCAGTATGCCGTATGTGTCCTTCAGGTCATCCCGCATATACTTGAGATCATTCATGTTGCAGTCCCTTTATTCATTTTTCATTGATAAGCTTGTCTCTCAGAATTGTTGAGCTAATTCCATCTGTGTGGTTTAGATAAACAACAGCACAACCTACTTCGTCAAAAAGCCTCTCATATTCATCCCATTGCGGCGTGCCCTTCCAATCGCTGCCAACAAACACAGCACCCGCGCCCAGTTCTTTCACTATAGTCAGTTTGTTCATATTTTCCTGCGGGACAACTTTATCAACATACTTTATTGCTTCCACAATGGCACTTCGTTCATGGAACGGAATAATGGGGGCTTTATTTTTATATTTCTGCACCAATTCATCCGTAGAAACACCGACTATAAGATACTCGCACTGTTCCTTAGCCCTTTTCAAAATATTCAGGTGCCCAATGTGAAACATATCAAAAACACCGGTGGTGTAGCCAACTTTATACTTTTTTTCTGACATAACATTCTCCAGATATTACTGTTTTTTCAGGTTGTTTCGATAAAAAGGCATCTTAATTAAGCCAACCACTGTACCTATGCCGTAGCTGACATGCACCACTAAAAACAGCGCAGGTATTAAGAATGTCCATTTGTTAGCGTGATTACTAATTATGGTGCACATTGTACCAGCAAGTACAAACAACGCATACGCTCCCCACATAACAGCAGCAAGATTCCACCAGGAGAATAATGCCAGCACTGTGGTTAGGACGATTCCAAAAACAAACCCCAATGGAACCAGATGGAACAAAGAAATGCAGCCTGGACAAACACCCAGCGTTAATCCAATCCAATAACCGTTTCCGTATTTTTGCTTCACCATTTTTCTAAAATCGCTTCGCGCATACTGATAGGAGACTATGTCAGGGTCGCAATACAACTTGTACCCCGCTTTGCGAATCCTATAATGCATTTCGTTATCTTCGGTCCTCAAAAGCTTGGGATTAAACTTGCCTGCTTTTTCAAACACTTCTCTCCTATATACCGCGTGGAACATGGTTTTAACATAGCAACACTTTGTATTTCTGCGGCCTTTACTAACATCGGCTAAATTTTTCATTTCGCCTTACGATGCATAATTCAAGTCAATCAGCGCTTTGGTAATATAGCCAGGCGTTAGCTTATTAAAATATTCCGCAATGGCTGCGTTACGCTTCTTCTGTCCCTCTGCCGTTATTTCAGATGCCGCAATCATGCATGCTTTCAGCGCACCTTCGCTACCATCTTCAGGCACATACATGAAGTTCCCGTACACTGCAGGAATACCATCCAGCATATAAGCAACCGTCGGATTGCCGCTGGCCAGATATTCGATATTTTTTGAAGGAAAGGAATACTTTGTATATTCCTCGTCATTTTCACGGGGATTGACAAGCACAGAAGCAGCGGAAATCCAGCGACAGGCCTCTTCATGGGAGAGCTGCCCCATGACCATGATCCGGGAGTCTCGTTTTGCCATGTCGGCAATATACCTATCGCAGTCGCCTTTACCGCACAAGACCAAGCGCAGTTTAGGATCCGGGATTGAGATAAATGCATCCACCAGCTTTTTTACTCCGAAGCGCAGATTGGTTTTGCCGGTATACACGCTATACTTTTCTTCCGCACCTCTTGCCTCTGCTTTCTTTTCCAAAGTATCCGGATCTACAATACCCTCCACTACCAGATAGGGCCGATTGCCCACATGCAGCTTGTCCTTCATTTGCTCCGTAAGGAGCATATAAGAATCCACATACTTATTCAGTTTCTCAAACCTGGCAATGTCAATTTTCTTCGCCACTTTATATGCCATGCTTATTTTGGCGCTCAAATTCATATATTGGGGCAAGTCTGGCACAACCAGGCAAATCCGGATGGAAGGATCTATCTTTTTTGCGTAAACCGCAGCTTCCAAAAAAGGCGTATGCGGAGAATATACAACGATCAGTTTCCGGGGATCTTTCTGACGAGCAAAAGCCTTGACTTTTTTCTTGAGCACTCTGGCACGGGAAAAATTTCTGACACCCCATATATTATTGAAGGAAACATACTGATAGCTGTTATTATGATACTTTTCTGCATCAAATTTCAGAATTCGCGAGGCGTTGGGAAAGCTTCCTACTAAAGGAGCGGAAACGATTTCAATATCTGTGCCACACTTTTCAAAGCCGGAAATCATCTTTTCCTGGAACACATTTGCTGAGTATTCCAGCGGCTTTTTTGCAGCGCGAATCAAATCCTGCTCCATTTCTTTTCCAAATACGCCGCACAAGAATAAAACTTTCAAGTCTTTTTCTCCCTTTTAGAATTTTATTTCCTATACAGCCCATGTTTTATTTGCTTAACTTAATCTTCATATATTTAATCAAACCGTTCATAGCATAAAAAAACATATAGTAAGCCGCTTGTATATGGTGAATTCCAACAGCTTTATATGTATTCCAGTTCATTTTTGCAGATTTCAGTTTATTGCCTGTTTTTGATTGCTCGGAAAGGCGGTAAATCAGCAGCGGTTCATCAATACCGGATGCCATCTCTCCATCTCGCAAATAGCTGAGCCAGCACGCATAATCCTCGTGCATATCTTCTCCCGGTATTTGATAATTCTGATACAGGCTTTTTTTCACCAACACAGAAGAATTGGAGATTAGATTCTGCTTTAGGAGTTTACGGTATGACATATGCTCCGGAACATGTAATGTCCACGGAATCAATGAACCTCCCGCTGTCATAAAGGCTGATCCGGTATAAATCAGATGAGCGCCAGTCCGTTCTTGGCATGTGACCTGCTTTTCCAATTTATCTGGCGTCCATGCATCGTCACTGTCCAAAACTGCAACCCAATTGCCTTTTGCTTCCTGCAAAGCACGAAGGCGAGTTTGAAAAACACCCATGTTTTTTTCATTTTTCAGTTTTATTATTCTGGAATCCTGGTATTGATTTATAACGGCAGCCGTTCTGTCTTTGGCACAATCATCAACAATAATCAGTTCCCAATTCTGATATTTCTGATTAAGCACAGATTCGATTGCCTGACCAATGGTTCTCTCCGCGTTATAGGCCGCCATGATAATACTAATCAATCCAAAATTCTGCATCATTGTCACTCCAATTAACATAGATGATTTCCATGTATTACTTCCCCGCGCCTACCAGGTCTTCTTCCTTTTCTTCTCTGGCGGCTGTGGTCTGGCCTTCGGCAATGCCGTCGGTGCTTTCGGGCATGAAGAGGATCTTGACGGTAGCCAACACAATTCGCAGATCTTCCAGAATCGTGGGGTTGGCGATATACATCAGATCCATCTGCAGCTTGTCATAAGGGGAAGTGTTGTACTTGCCGTAGACCTGGGCATAGCCGGTCAGACCGGCTTTCACCTGCAGACGCAGCCGGAATTCCGGCAGTTCCTTTTCATACTGCTGTGCAATTTCCGGGCGCTCCGGCCGGGGGCCCACCACACTCATGCTGCCCCCAAGAATATTCAGCAGCTGCGGCAGCTCGTCAATACGCACCTTGCGGATAATTCTGCCCACGGGCGTGATCCGATCGTCCTTATCACCGGTGGACAGCCGGGCAACGCCATCTTTTTCCGCGTCCACCCGCATGGAGCGGAATTTCAGCACATGGAAAATCTTTCCGCCCTTAGTCAGTCTTGCCTGTTTATAAAAAACCGGGCCGCCGTCTCCCAATTTGATGGCAGCAGCAGTAACCAGCATAATCGGGCTTGCCACAATCAGTGCCACCGCGCTGACCAGAATATCAAAGCAACGCTTTAGACATGCATTTTCCAGATTGTCTACGGTTCTGTCCACCCGCAGCATAGGCAAGTGGAACATATGCAGCCGCTCAGCACCGCTGAGGATAATATCACCGATTCTGGGCAGCACATATACGGGAATCCCCTGTGCCACACAGTACTTCAAAATCACATTGCGCTCATGACTCTGTACGCCGCTGATGAACACGGTTTCCATACCCTCAAGCATACGCACATCCCTGATGCAGTCCGCTACGCTGACGGTCAGCCGGATATCGAACTTCTTTTCCAAGCCGTACTCATGCACCAGATTTTCAATATCATAGTGTTTATCAAAGACAATTGCGGACTTTTTTGGGGGAAACTGGTGAAAATACCAGTTATGAGCCCACCAGGACCACCCGGTTGCCAGCAGCAGCTGCGCTGCCATAGCCGCCATCCCCGGCAGAGGATTGGGCAGCTTCCGCATCAACAGCCAGATCACCACATACAGCACCCCATCCGTCAGAAACGCGGCCAGAACCTGGCTGTAAACCATATCCGTGATTCTTTTTGTTGAGATTCTGAAGGCATCGTAAATTCTGGCCAGCACGATATACACTGCCGCAAACAGAGCAATTACCAGCCAGTTTCCTTTTTTATAAAACGGCATATACAATGCGTTTGCATAGTATAGATACCAGCATGCCACAAACGGCAGCACCATCGCAGCCGCAGCCATCAGTTTTACAAGCCGCAAGCGCAACCTATAACTCTTCCGTTCCATCTTTTCCTCTTTCCGGTTCGGCTGTGCCGGGAACCGTTTTTTATCGCAGTCCTGCGTCAAAGGCGCAGAAAAAACCATTCTCTACAGCGGCATATTATAGCATGAACCGATTGTTATTTCAACTTATAATTCTGTTTATTTCCGGATATTCCGCTCTTTTCCCCCTGTATTTACACATTTTTACCAAAAATTAGCTGCTTTCCCAGATTTTACGGGGATCGCACATTGGGGGATGCAAAAGTCGTAGTTGGATGCTATAATAGCGAAAAGACAGCACGCAGGGAGGAATCAATATGTACTGTTTTGATGAAATTGCCTACCGTAAGCGCGTGGATTGGTTCTGCAAAGCCCGGTTCGGCATGTTTATTCACTGGGGCCTTTACAGTATCCCCGGCCGGGGTGAATGGGTACGCAGCGACGAAGAAATGCCGGAAGAAGCGTATCTGCCCTATTTTGAAAACTTTGATCCCAAGGCGTTCAATCCTACCGCCTGGGCAAAGGCGGCAAAGGCCGCAGGCATGGGCTATGTGGTGCTGACTGCCAAGCATCACGACGGTTTCTGTCTCTTCGACAGCGCCCTGACGGATTTTAAATCCACCAACACCCCTTTCGGCAGGGATGCCGTGGCGGAATTTCTGGAAGCAGTGCGCGGGGAAGGTCTGAAGGCAGGCCTGTATTTCTCTCTCATCGACTGGCACCATCCGGACTATCCCCACTATGGAGACAAGTTCCACCCCATGCGCAACAATCCTGCATTTGAGAATTCTCATCGCGATTTTGACCGCTATCTGGATTTTCTCCACGGCCAGATCCGGGAAATCTGCACCAACTACGGCAAGCTGGATCTATTATGGTTCGACTTTGCCTATGACCATCTCCGGGGCGAAGCCTGGCGGGGCACAGAGCTGATGGATATGGTGCGTTCCCTGCAGCCGGATGTACTCATCGACAACCGCATTGAAGTCAGCGGCGAGGGGTTCGGCTCTCTGTATCAGTGTGCGCCCACGCCCTATCACGGCGATTTTGTCACCCCGGAAAAAATGATCCCGCCCCAGGGCATCCGGGATGTGCGTGGAAACCCCATGGTATGGGAATCCTGCATCACCATGAACAACAACTGGGGCTACTGCCCGGCAGATCACAATTTCAAGCCCGCACCCCTGCTGATCAAGAAGCTGGTGGAGTGCGTGTCCAAGGGCGGCAACATGATTTTAAATGTAGGTCCCGACGGCGACGGCAAAATCCCGGCGGAGTCCCTGGAAATTCTGGCCGGAATCGGCGCGTGGATGGATAAAAACAGCGAAAGCATCCGTAGCTGCGGCCCGGCAGCGCTGGAAAAGCCGGAATTCGGCCGGATCACCCAAAACGGAAACCGTCTCTATTTCCACATTTTTGAGAACACCCTGGGACCGCTGCCGCTGATGGGGTTACAAAAAGAGCAGGTGGCATCCCTGCGGCTGCTGGATAACGGCAGGCCCGTCCCCATTTCCACCAGCTGGGTCCACAGTGATTATCCTGAGATTCTCTTTGCGGACCTGGGGCCCAACCCTGTGCTGCCGGACCCGGTGGACACGGTTCTGGAAGTTTGTTTGAAAGGATGAGCGTCCATGGAATTTCCCATGACAGCCCAATATAAAGCCGCCGTCTTGCGGCAGTACCGGGAAGCTATCGCCGGTTATCCTGTGATCCGGCAGGAAGTGGAAGCATTTTTGGAAGGCCGGGACGACAGCGTTTCTCTGGGCGTGCAATATCTCTACGGCCACATGGCAGCCCAGGATGTGCTGTCCATCCCCGTGGAGATCCTTGCCGGATATGTGGAGGCCACTTTGGAAGCCCTGGGGACAATCCCTTACTGCAAGACAATTCCGGCTGAGATTTTCTTTCCCTATGTGCTGTACCACCGGGTCAATTCTGAATATACCGATGGCAGCCGGGGTTTTTTGCTCCGGGAACTGCTGCCCCATGTCCAGGGTAAGTCCATGGCCCAGGCCGCCCTGTCCGTCAACTATTGGTGCTATGCCCACGCTACCTACACCCCCGCCGATGACCGCACCCTGGGCCCTCTGGCTGTGCTGCGGCGCACATGGGGACGCTGCGGTGAGGAAAGTGTTCTGACCGTAGCCGCACTGCGCAGCGTGGGCATTCCCGCCCGGCAGTGCTATTGCCCCCGTTGGTCCCATTGTGATGACAATCACGCCTGGGTGGAGGTGTGGATCGACGGAAGCTGGCACTATCTGGGTGCCTGTGAGCCGGAACCCGTGCTGGACCGGGGCTGGTTCACCGCCGCGGCTTCCCGGGCCATGCTGGTGGATACCAAATGCTGGGCAGGCAGCACCCTCTATGAAACCGTCAACTGTACCGGCCGCTACACCGGCACCCGGATTCTTACCGTACAGGTCACCGCCGACGGCCGGGGCGTACCCGATGCCCTGGTGCAGTTCCAGATCGTCAATTATAGCCAGCTGTATACGCTCTGGGAAGCCCGCACCGACGGGGATGGTCTTGCCCGGTTTGAAACCGGCGCCGGAGATCTGCTGGTCTGCGCCCGGCATGGGCAACGCGTTGCACTGAAGAAGGTGGATCTGCGTCAGCAGACTTCCGTTGTGCTGGAATTGCAGCCGGCGTTCCCGGAATTTTTTGCAGCCGATCTGGTGCCGCCGGAGGACTGCAGCGGCGCTGTGCCCCATGATACTTCTTCCCGCCACAACGCGCTTCTTGCCCGGTGTGAAGCACATCTGGCTGCCCGCCGCACTTCTTTTGCGGCAAATACAGGCTTTTTCTTCCACGCCGGTCTGAATTTCCCGGAAATCGAAGCATTCCTGGCAGACAGCCGGTATTCCCAAACCTGTAAGGAAGAACTTCTGGATACCCTGCGCCCCAAAGATTTCGCGGATATTACCCACGAAACATTGGCAGATGCCCTGGACGCTGCTGTCCCTGCAAGAGAACACTATCCCGCCGAAATCTTCCGCAAGTATATTCTCTGCCCCCGGATTGCCGACGAAATGCTTCTGCCGGAGCGGCAGAAGATGCGCGCCCTCTTCCCTGCCGGATTTGGCAGCCCTCAGGAAATTCTCGCCTGGATGCACGGGTATATGCAGATCCTGCCAGACCTTGGAATCCGCAGCTACTACCCCAGCGCCTATGGCTGCCTGCGGTGCCGCCAGGTTCCCGCCTTTGCCTTTGATGCGGTGTTCGCCGCTTTGTGCCGTGCTTTCTGTTTTCCGGCACGGCTGGAGCCCCATACCCAACAAGCCCAATGGATGGATGCCCAGGGCGTTTGGCACAGCATCCGGCCCCAGGAAGCGCCGGTACAGCTGACCCTGGAGCTTCCTGCCGGCAGGCAGCTGCATTATTTTGAGCACATAACCCTGGGAATTTGGAACGGCAATGATTTTACTACCCTGCAGTATCCGGAGCTGATACTGGATGGCAGCCATACCTTCCATTTGCAGCCGGGGCTTTACCGCATCGCCGTCACCACCCGGCAGATCGACGGCACCGCCAGCACTGCCCTTTATCACCTGAATCTTTCCCATGACAGGCATCTTGCCATTAAGCCCCCGGAAGATCAGACCCCCCAGCGGCTGCAGCAGATTCCGCTTTCCCTGCCGGATGGCCCCCTCAGCGCATTGCTGCAGCAGGACTCCGGAAACAATCTGCTGCTGATCTTTGCCGATCCCGGCAGCGAGCCTACGGAGCATCTGCTGCGGGAAATGCAGGAATGTGCCGCAGGTTTCCGGGCTTTGGGCTGCCGCATCCTTCTGCTGACGCAACGAGAAGCTGCCAAGGCGCATCCTACGGTGCAGCAGTTGCGCGCTGCGCTCCCGGGCATGGAAATCTCCTGCCGGTGGGACAGTGGGGCACTGGCAGCGCTGCACCGGCAAATGCACATGGGCGACCTGCGTCTGCCCTTTGCCATCTGCATGGATCGCCACGGCAACGGTGTCTACGCCGATGCCAACTACCGCATCCGCATGGCCCAAACCCTGCTGGAAATCCAGAAGCTGCTGACAGACCGTACATAGCAAAAAGACAAGCAGGGCTCCCTGCTTGTCTTTTTTGTGTCTATTTATTTACCATATCTGTGCAGATCATCTCACGCAAAGCGGTAATGACTCTGGGTGCCACACGGGGAAGCTGTCCGTCGTTGGCAAGCTCCGCTACCCGGTCATCCTCCAGAGTGGGATTTGCCTCCATGAGGCTGCGCAGCCGTTCCAGTGCGCCCACGCAGCTGTCCAGCCGGGCATTGATTTCATCCCCACCGCGGCTGATCATTCCCACAGGATGGTAGTCGTGGGCAGTGGCAATCACCGTCAGGGGCAGCGCCCGCAGTTTCCGCACCGCTGCGAAATGCTCTGCAGGAAACACCACGGCCCCATACCAGGTACCGGAACCGTAAATGCCGTAGCTTTGCAGGCAGTCGCCGGTGATCAGGGTATTGGTGCGCAGATCCAGCAGCGCAGCGGAATCCTTGGTATGTCCGGGAATGGCAACTACCCGCAGCACATCCAGAATGATTTCGCCGTCCGCAGGGGCTGCAGCGTTGGGATAGCTCTTGCACAGGTCATCGCTGCGGGTCAAAATGGCAGCGTCCGGCCACAAAGCCGCTGCTGATGCCAGTCCGCCGGCATGATCTTTGTGATTGTGGGAAATAAAAATATAGCTCGGCGTCAGCTGCAATTCCTGCAAGGCAGGCAGAATGTAGCTGTGCACATCCTCGTCGCAGGCAGCCGTATCAAACAAAACGGTGCCTTTTTCCGTCCGAATCACATAAATCGCCACAAAAATATCTTTGTAGGGAACCTTGAAGTAAGTAATATCCCGGTTCAGCTTTTGCATCTCCACCATGTTCCGCACCTCCGCATATTGGTTTGCTTCCATTATACCCCAGAGTCCAGGAATGTGCAAACAGAAATGCAAAAAATGCCGCAGGCTTTCGCCTGCGGCATTTGGCGTTTTTACTTACTTCCAGTTGAAGCTGATCAGACCCATGATGTAAATAATGATCACAGCCACGGGAACCACATAGCAGAAAATGGGCTTCATCCAGTTCTTGACTTTCAGGCCCTTGCCGGCGTTGGCTTCTGCCAGGAAGTTCTCCCAGCCCCAGCCATAGCGCTTGTTGCAGCAGAAAATGACAAAGATCAAAGAGCCCAGAGGCAGCAGGTTGTTGGAGACGATGAAATCCCACAGATCCAGCCATGCGGAGCCTTCCGCGAAGGGCTGGAAGGGCCACAGGCTGTAGCCCAGCGCAGTGGTCATAGAGGTGGCAGCGATGATAATGCCGCAGACCAGGCAGCCCTTGGGTCGGTTCCAGCCGAACAGCTCACGGGCACAGGCCAGAATGTTTTCAAACACAGCCAGCACAGTGGACATGGACGCAAAGACCATGAACAGGAAGAAGACGCTGCCCCACACTTTGCCGCCGTTCATGTTGTTGAAGACGGTGGCCATGGTGTCAAACAGCAGGCCGGGGCCCTGGCCCACTTCCAGATCATAGGTAAAGCAGGCGGGGAAGATAATCAGGCCCGCAGTAACCGCCACGAATGTATCCAGGATGATAACATTGACGGATTCGCCCATGAGGGAGCGGTTCTTATCCAGGTAGCTGCCGAAAATAGCCATGGAGCCGATACCCAGGCTCAGGGTGAAGAAAGCCTGGTTCATAGCGCCCACGATCACATTGGGGGTGATTTTGCCAAAGTCGGGCACCAGGTAGAAGGCCAGGCCTTCCTTGGCGCCGCTCATGGATGCACTGTTCACAGCCAGCACGATCATCAGGCCCAGCAGCGCCACCATCATATACTTGGTGACCCGCTCCAGGCCGCCCTGCAGGTTGAAGCACAGAATGGCAAAGCCGATGGCCACAACAATCAGCATAAAGGATACATTCACACCGGGGTTGGAGATCATACTCACAAAGCCCAGGTCAGCGGTGCTGCCGGTGACAAAGCGGTAGAAGTAGTACAGAATCCAGCCGGCGACAACGGTGTAGAAGCTCATGAGGCAGATGTTGCCAAACAGCGCCAGATAGCCATGGATATGCCACTTCTGGCCGGGCTTCTGCAGCTTCTGATACATCTTAACGGGAGATGCCTGCGCAGCACGGCCCAGGGAGAACTCCATGGTCATAACCGGCAGACCCAGCAGAACCAGGCACAGCACATAAATCAGCACAAAGCCGCCGCCGCCATACTGACCGGCCATCCAGGGGAATTTCCACACATTGCCGCAGCCGATGGCGCAGCCTGCACTGAGCAGGATGAATCCCAGGCGGGATCCCAAACGTTCGCGATTTTCCATAATTTCATTTTCCTCTCTTACTCCATATCAGAGTAGTAGCATTATAGCAGGTAAGCGCGCTCTTGTCAAAGGTAAAGTGTATTTACGCAAAAGAATCCTGTCCTTCCGCAAAAGACAGGAAACGCTTCGGGTTTGCCCCAGTTGCCATCCGTATATGCAAAGAGCCGCAAACGGAGATTTCGCTCCGTCTGCGGCTGTTGGATATGGGATTGCAACTATGCCTGCAGTGCCTCCAGGACTTCTGCGCGGTAAGGAATGGAGGGAACTGCGCCCTCACGGGTCACCGCAATGGAGGATGCCTTGGCGCTCATACGCAGCACCTCTTCCATAGGAAGGCCGTCAGCCAGGCCTGCCAGGAAATAGCCGGTGAAGGTATCGCCGGCGGCAGTGGTGTCTACAGCCTTGACCTTAAAGATAGGCTGGAAAACCTGCTGCTTTTCGTCCACATACACGGCACCGTCCTTGCCCAGGGTCAGCATGATCCGGGCATGGGGGAACAGGGCGCGCAGCTTGGCAATGATTGCCTCGGTTTCCTTCTCACCGGTAAGCTGGAAGCCCTCCACTTCGTTGAGCAGGAAGATGCTGATCTTCTTCATATCCACCGCATCCAGCTTCTCGTTGAAGGGAGAAGGATTCAGGGCGATCTGCATCCCCTTTTCGTAAGCCTTATCCACGATGTAGGGCAGCAGATTGACCTCGTTCTGCAGCAGCAGAATATCGTCGCTGTCAAAGTGGCTCAGCACTTCGTCGATATATTCGGTGGTCAGCTTCTGGTTGGCACCGCCGTAGAGCAGAATGCTGTTCTGGGCGTTCTTGTCGATCTGGATGACGGTATGACCGGAAGGGCCATCCACGATCTTGATAAACTCATCATGGACGCCGTACTCCTTGCAGGCATCCAGGAACATGGTTCCGTCCTGACCGATCATGCCGCCGTGGTAAACTTCCACACCGGCCTTTGCCAGGGCACAGGACTGGTTCATGCCCTTGCCGCCCAGGAAGGTATTCCGGGAACCGGTGGCCTCGGTTTCACCGGGCAGGATGATATGATCGACGGAATAGACATAGTCAATATTCAAAGAACCGATATTCAAAACTCTCATAAGATATCTCCTGTTACCGGAGGGCAGATGCCCTCCGGATTTGTGTGATTTAGGCGTTGTCCTTGGTAACCAGGGTAACCTCAACAGGCAGGTTCTTCTGGATGGTTTCGCCGTTGATCAGCTTCACAGCGGCTTCCACGGCAGTGGCACCCAGCAGAGCGGGCTGCTGCTGCACGGTGGCAGCCATGCGGCCATCCTTAACGGCAGCGATGGCATCATCGGTAGCGTCAAAGCCAACCACCAGCACATTCTTGTTTGCGCCGGAGATCGCTTCCAGAGCGCCCAGTGCCATTTCGTCGTTGGCAGCGAACACGCCCTGAATGTCACCGTTAGCCTGGAGCATGTTTTCCATAACGGTCATACCCTGGGCACGGTCGAAGTTGGCGGTCTGGCTGGCAACCACCTGCAGCTTACCGTCAGCAACGGAGTGGAAGCCTGCGGAGCGGTCGATAGCGGCGGAAGCGCCGGTAACGCCCTGCAGCTCAGCAACCACAGCGCCTTCGCCCAGCTGATCTACGATGAACTGGGTAGCCATGGCAGCACCGGCCACATTGTCGGAAGCGATCTGGCAATCCACTTCGGTACCGTTGACAGCGCGGTCCACGGCGATGACACGGACACCGGCAGTCTTGGCAGCTTCCACAGCGCCGGTAACGGCATCGGAGTCCACGGGGTTGACGATCAGCACGCTGATGCCGGAAGCAACCAGAGTCTCAATGTCGGTGGTCTGCTTGGCAGCGTCATCACCGGCGTCGGTGACCTGGATCTTCACGCCCAGCTTGTCAGCCATCTCCTGCGCGCCCTCAACCAGGGTCACGAAGAAGGGGTTGTTCTGGGTGGAAACGGCCAGACCGATGGAGCCGTTGCCTACGATTTCCACAGGAGTGGAGCTGCTGCCTGCATTTTCCTTGGTGACCAGAGTCACTTCCACGGGAACATTCTTTTCAACGGCTTCGCCGTTGATCAGCTTCACAGCGTTGTCCACGGCGGTGGCGCCCAGCAGAGCGGGCTGCTGCTGCACGGTAGCAGCCATACGGCCATCCATAACGGCGGCGATGGCATCATCGGTAGCGTCAAAGCCAACCACCAGCACATTCTTGCTGGCACCGGAGATCGCTTCCAGAGCGCCCAGTGCCATTTCGTCGTTGGCAGCGAACACGCCCTGAATGTCGCCGTTAGCCTGGAGCATGTTTTCCATAACGGTCATACCCTGGGCACGGTCAAAGTTAGCAGTCTGGCTGGCAACCACGGTCAGCTTGCTGTCGGCAACGGAGTGGAAGCCTGCGGAGCGGTCGATAGCGGCGGAAGCGCCGGTAACACCCTGCAGCTCAGCAACCACAGCGCCTTCGCCCAGCTGATCTACGATGAACTGGGTAGCCATGGCAGCACCGGCCACATTGTCGGAAGCGATCTGGCAATCCACCTCGGTACCGTTCACAGCGCGGTCCACGGCGATAACCCGGACACCGGCAGTCTTGGCAGCTTCCACAGCGCCGGTAACGGCGTCGGAGTCCACGGGGTTTACGATCAGAACGCTGATGCCGGAAGCGACCAGAGTCTCGATGTCGGTGGTCTGCTTGGCAGCGTCGTCACCGGCGTCGGTAACCTGGATCTTCACGCCCAGCTTGTCAGCCTGTGCCTTAGCACCGTCCACCAGGGTCACGAAGAAGGGATTGTTCTGGGTAGAAACCGACAGACCGATAGAACCGTTGACCTTATTGCCAGCGGATGCGGTTTCACCGTCGATGACAATGCGGCAGGCGGCGAAGGAAAGGGTCAGGGTCAGGCACAGCAGCAGTGCCACAAATTTCTTGATATTTTTCATAGTCTTCAGAGCCTCCACTTAGCGCTTTCTGTCGGACAGCACGGCCACCAGAATGACCACAGCCTTGATGACCTGCTGGTAGTAGCTGGAAACGTCCATGATGTTCAAACCGTTGTTCAGCACGGCGATGATCAGAACGCCGGCGATGGTGCCGGTGATCTTGCCGCGGCCGCCGGACATGGAGGTGCCGCCCAGAGCGGTTGCGGCGATGGCATCCAGCTCGTAGCCGTCACCGAAGGTGGGCTGTGCGGAGTTCAGACGGGAGCACATCAGCAGGCCGGCCAGAGCAGCCAGGAAGCCGGAAATGCCGTAGCAGGCCATCTTGATCTTGGCGGTGTCAACACCAACCAGCTTGGCGCACTTGGCGTTGGAGCCGGTGGCATAGATGCGGCGGCCGAAGGTGGTCTTGGTGAGGATGAACCACACAGCCAGGAAAGCAACCAGCAGGATCAGAGCGGGGATGGGCAGCTTGATGGTTTCGAACAGCAGCACATTGCCCTTGCCCAGTGCCTTGAAGAAGAAGCTGCCGCTGGCGGCGCTTTCGGCCAGGCGGGAGATGGGCTTGCCGTCGGTGATGATGTAAGCCAGGCCGCGGTAAGCGGTCATGGTAATCAGGGTAGCGATGAAGGCCTGCAGGCGGCACTTTGCCACCAGGAAGCCGGAGAGCAGACCCAGAGCGGTGCCTGCAACCAGAGCGATCAGCACGGCCAGAGCAGCGTTCATGCCGCTCATAACCAGTTCAGCGCAGATAATGGCTGCCAGTGCGAACACGGAGCCTACGGACAGGTCGATGCCGTCGGACAGGATGACCAGGGTCATGCCGAAGGCGATCAGGCCGTTGAATGCTGCCTGACGCAGCAGGTTCAGCAGGTTGGAGCTGGTGGCGAAGCCATCGGCGAAAATCACCATGGCAGCGACCAGCAGCACAAGTGCAATAAATACAGCGTATTCGCTAATTTTAGCGCCTAGTTTCTTTGTATCGAGTTTCATACCAAAGTTCCTCCTGTAGCTAATGTCATAACTTTTGCCTGATCTGCAGTCTTACCGTCAATAATGCCGGTGACATGTCCCTCGTGGACGACCATGATCCGGTCGCTCATGCCCAGCACTTCGGGCAGCTCGGAGGACACCATGATAATGGCCACGCCCTTGGCGGCCAGATCGTTGATCACGCTGTAGATTTCCTTCTTGGCGCCGATATCCACGCCTCTGGTGGGCTCGTCCAGGATCAGGATCTTGGGATCGGTGTAGATCCACTTGGCCAGAACCACCTTCTGCTGGTTACCGCCGGACAGGTTGTTGCACTCATGGTCGGGGCCGAAGCACTTGACCCGGAACTCCTCGATGCCCTTCTTCACCAGCGCGGCAGCCTTGCTCTTGGACAGGACATTCCGCTTGGAGACCTTATTCAGGTTGCACAGCTCGATATTTTCGGCAATACTCTTTTCCAGCAGCAGGCCCTCGGTCTTGCGGTCCTCGGTGATGAAACCGATGCCGGCCTCAATGGCCTGCTTGGGATTCTTGATATGTACTTCCGCGCCGTCGATAAACACCTTGCCGGACACAATGGGCATGCTGCCGAAGATGGCGTGCATGATCTCGGTACGGCCGGCACCCATCAGGCCGGAAACGCCCAGAACCTCACCGGCTCTGACGGAGAAATTCACATCCCGGAACATCTTTTCATGGGTCAGGCCTTCCACCCGGAGCACTTCATGGCCGATCTTTGCATCCCGCTGGGGATAGCGCTCACCGATCTCGCGGCCGATCATCATCTGCACAACACCGTCCATGGTGATGTCTCTGATGTTCTCGGTGCCCACATACTGGCCGTCCCGGAGGATGGTGATGCGGTCACACAGCTGGAAGATTTCTTCCATTCTGTGGGAGATATACACAATGGAGACACCCTTGGCCTTCAGGGACTCGATAACCTCGAACAGGACCTTGGTTTCGCTTTCGGTCAGGGCGGCGGTGGGCTCGTCCATAATCAGCACCTTGGCATCCACCATCAGTGCCTTGCAGATTTCCACCATCTGCTGCTGACCCACGGACAGATCGGACATGACTGCGTTCACAGGGATGTTAACGCCCATCTTGTCCATCACTTCCTGAGCCTTCTGGCGCATAGCCTTCTTGTCGCACACGCCCAGACCCTTGGTGATTTCCTTGCCCATGAAGAGGTTTTCCTCAACGGTCAGATCAAACAGCACATTCAGCTCCTGATAGATGAACACAATGCCTGCTTTTTCCGCCTCCTGAGGGCTCTTGTAGACGACTTCCTGCCCGTCTACCACCACAGTACCTGCATCCCGTGTATACACACCGGTGAGGATTTTCATCAGGGTGGATTTGCCTGCACCGTTTTCACCCATCAGTGCATGGATTTCTCCATCCCGAAGCTCAAATCCGGCATTTTTCAAGACCTGGTTGGTGCCGAAGGCCTTGTCGATGCCACGCATTTCGATTTGCATAACTCCGCTTGCTCCTCCTGTTCTTATTTATGCAAAAATACAACCTGCCTGCAAAATAATATTTGCATAGGGGGTCGTTTCTCCGGTACGAATGACTGCCTTGCAGTCGTGGGTCTGTGCCTTCAGCTCTTTATGGGAAACATATTCCACCTGGATGGGCTGCCCTTCAAACAGCTTCTCAATCTGAGAAAGGACGGCGGGGTTCTGGGTTTTGATTTCCTCTGCCAGGACGATTTTCTCAATCTTCATATCCGCAGCCACGATTTCCAGGGTGCGCATAAAAGTGGGTTCGCCAAAGCACAGCGCCAGGTCGATGCGTTCTACCGCATCGGGGATGGGAAGACCGCAGTCACCGATGCAGATGGTGTCGGTGTGGCCCAGATAGGACAGTACGCGGGAAATGTCGCTGTTCAGGATGCCTGCTCTTTTCATGGATGTTCTCCCTTCAATTTTGTGGTTTGTCTTGCAACCAGCGTGACCGGGAATACAAATTTGCCCCCCGTCATGCCGGTGAGTTCATTATTTACAATCAGATCCACGGCTTTTTCGGCCATTTCCCGAATCGGCTGGCTAATGGTAGTCAGCTCCGGGGACAGGAGCGTTGCGAAGGAAATGTCGTCAAAGCCCACCAGCTGGATCTTTTCCGGAACGGGGATTCCCCGTCTGTGGAGCACCTTATAGGTAGAAATTGCAACAATATCGTTGCAGGCAATAATGCCGTCCACCTCCGGAAAGCGTTCCAGCAGTTCTTCTGTCATGGCAAGGCCCCGGTTGAAATCATAGTCGCATTCCACAACCTGTTCCGCAAGCCCCTGCTCCAGGCAGAAATCCCGATAGCCCTGATAGCGGCTGCGGGCGCTGTAGCGGTACTGAGGGCCCTTGATGCAGACGATATTTTTGCAGCCGCAGGCCAGAAGATGCTCCATCGCGATCCGGCCGCCCCAATAGTAGTCACAAAAAATGCAGGCTTCCACATCTGTGCCATAAAGCATGGCATCCAACGCCACAACCGGAACCGGGCAATGATTAATCAGCTCCCGAACCTGCTCACTGCAGGAGGTTATGATAATGGCATCGGCATTCATGCTCACAAGCATCTGGATCGCAGCTTTTTCTTTCTCCGGGTCATAGCCGGTATTACACAGAAATGGCCGAAAGCCATTGGCTGTTGCCTGCGCTTCCACCTGGGCCGCCAGCTCTATAAAATAGGGATTTTGTATGGATGGAACAATCAGGCCAATCATCTTGGCGGATTTGCGGAAAAGGGTTCTGGCAATCTCATTGGGAACAAAGCCGGTTTCTTCAATTGCCCGCAGCACACGCGCTTTCTTTTCCGGATCGACTTTGGCCGTTCCGTTCATGACACGGGATACGGTGGCCGGAGAGACCCCTGCCAGAGCAGCTACATCCTTAATGCTCGCCATCATATCCCCCCATTTAAAAGCTAATATTTTTTTATCTTTTGAAACCCGTTTCATCTATAAATAGAATACCTTTTTCAAATAATCCTGTCAATATTGGTTTTGTTTTTCTCTGTTTTGTATAATTTGCCAATCCCTTTGTTGTGCACTTTGCCCCCTGCTCTGTCCGGCATTCTTCTTCCGGTTTTGTCCCGGCTGCCTGCAGTTCCCTTTTCCCGGGGGAATTGGTGCTGTATGCCGGCCCGGCAAGTATTTTTGGGCGCTGTGCAGCACAAATTCCGGCACGCAGCTATTGACATTGCCGGGAATCTACTGAATAATGATAGGCGGTGAATACACTTTAGAGGTGAGGCATTATGGAACTGAAAAATCGGATCAACGGGGTTTGGGATACTGTAGTCGGACATCGCCGATGGCTTCACGCGCACCCGGAGCTTTCCGGGCAGGAACAGGACACCGCTGCTTACATCGCATCGGCCCTGGAGGACATTGGCCTTTCCCCCACCCGAAATGTAGGCGGCCACGGTGTAGTGGCAATGATCCACGGCAAGCCCGGCGGAAGCTGCGTAGGTCTGCGGGCAGATTTTGATGCGCTGTCCATTCCGGAAAAGACCGGTCTCCCCTTCTCTTCGGAGAATCCCGGTGTCTGCCATGCTTGCGGCCACGATGTGCACACTGCCATGCTTTTGGGTGCCGCCGCGGTGTTAAACGGCATGAAAGATACCTTTACCGGCTCTGTGAAGCTGATTTTTCAGCCCTCGGAGGAGAATGCCACCGATAGCGGTGCCAAGAAAATGATCGCGGAAGGGGTTTTGGAGAATCCCCATGTGGATGCCGTCTTTGCCCAGCATGTAAGCCCTTCCTATCCCACAGGTTCCATTGCTTTGAACAAAGGCGCCATGTCCGCTTCCTCCGACCGGTTCTTTATTACCATCGGCGGCAAGAGCAGCCACGGCTCCGCACCGGAAACCGGCGTGGACGCGGTTGTGATCGGCGCGCAGGTGATCAACGCCCTGCAGTCCATTGTTTCACGGGCCGTAAGCCCGCTGGATAATGTGGTGCTGACCATCGGCAAGGTCACCGCAGGTTCCAGATACAACATCATTGCCGAGGAATGTGTCATGGAAGGTACCTGCCGAACCCTGAATCCTCAGGTGCAGGAGCAGTTGCCCGCCCGTATGGAATCCATCATTCAGGGCATCGCCCAGGGCATGGGAGGCACCTACCAATTCGAATATGTCAAAGGTTTCATTCCCACCATGAACGCCCCGGCAGAATGCGCGCTGGTGCAGCGCACGGCCCAGGCCCTGCTGGGAGATAGCTGTGTGATCGTGCCGGAGAAAACCGCCATGATCGGTGAGGATTTCTCCTTCTTCGCCCATGAAGTCCCCAGTACCCTCTACTGGCTGGGTGCACGGGAGCCCGGTGCCCCCTTCTATCCCCTGCACAGCGATCATTTTGCCCCGGATGAAGCGGCCATGAAGACCGGTATGGAGGTTATGATTTCCTCCGCCCTGGCATATCTGGCCAATCCCCTTGACCACTGATTTTCCTGAATCATAAAGAAAAGAAGAAGTCATCCCGCTTATGCAGGATGACTTCTTTTTTTGACTCTCAGAATTCCTCCCGCGATCAAGCACCTTACGCCTTTTGGGGAAATATACTGAATTCAGGAGGTGCGCTATGAATCATCTTACTGTACTGGCGCTGATAGCCACCCTGGGAACATGGTTGGTAACCGCGCTGGGTGCGGCTACGGTCGTCTTTTTTGCCACACCGAACCCCAAGGTGCTGAACATCATGCTGGGATTTGCCTCCGGTGTTATGATCGCAGCCAGTTTCTGGTCTTTGCTGCAGCCGGCCATTGCCCGGGCGGAGGTCACATCCAAGCTCCCCGCATACTTCGTGGCCACAGCCGGATTTTTATCCGGCGCCCTGTTTATGTGGGCATCCGATCAAATCGTTTCCCTGGCCCGCAGAAACGCCGCCACCGCCGAAGGAAACTCCGGCACGCGGCTGCACCGCATTATGATGCTGATTCTTTCCATCACCCTTCACAATATCCCGGAAGGACTGGCGGTGGGCGTTGCCTTCGGTGCCTTGCGAAGCGGCGGTTACGACGCGGAAGATCTGATGGGCGCCATCTCGGTGGCGGTTGGTATTGGCTTGCAGAATTTCCCGGAGGGCGCAGCGGTCTCACTGCCCTTAAGAAGAGAAGGATATTCCCGGAAAAAGAGCTTTCTGTTCGGTCAGGCCTCCGGCATGGTAGAGCCCGTTTCCGGCGTTCTGGGTGCGATGCTGGTGGTGCATGTGGAAACCATTTTGCCCTATGCCCTGTCCTTTGCTGCCGGAGCCATGATCCTGGTAGCGGTGCATGAGCTGATTCCGGAATGTCAGAAGCATCAGCAAACGCAGCCTTATCTTGCCACAGCGGGGATTGTTCTTGGGTTTGCCGTTATGATGCTGCTGGATGTGATGCTGGGATAACACACCGGTCATTCCGCCCCGTTTGCCAGAAGGCGGGCGGCGGTCTGTCCGATATGCTTCAAAGAGTGGATGGCTTCCTCCAGGGCGCAGATCCGGTAGCCCAGGATCGGCTCTTGTGCGAATATCTTCGAGTTTACTTCCGCGGAGCTCAGCGTAAATGCCCGGCGGAATTCTCTGGGGGGCAGGCCGGTGAATGCCTTGAAGGTTCTGCTGAAATGGCTGAGATTGGAAAAGCCGGTGACCTCGCAGGTAATGCCCACATCCTGACCGTAGAAGGCAAAGCAGATCACAGCATGGCGGATACGGATGAAGTTCAGATAATCTATGATACAAAATCCGGTATTTTTCCGGAACGCAGAGCAAAGATAATTCTTATTGTAGTTCAGCTGGCTGCCCAGTTCTTCCAGGCTGAAGGGGTAGGCATAATTCCGCTCAATATAGGCCAGCACAGAGCAGGTCAGATCCGAATACCCATCCGTGAGGACATGGCGGGAGCCCGGTTTTTCCTCCGCGTGCATGCGTTCCATGCCAAAGGTCAGCAGCAGGGCATACAGCAGGTCGGAAATCTTTTTCTGCTTCGCAGGATCCCGGCTGATCCAGTTTTCTTCCACATACAGCAGCTGCTTTCGCAGCGGCCCACTGTCCGTAAACCGTTCCGGGATTTCTGCCAGAAGCTGCTGCAGCTCGGGGTCCTGGATCAGCATCTTGAAATCCAGGCACACCGTCCCCTCCTCTTCAATGGGAAGGGACAGATGATACACCATAGGCGGGATCAGGAAGCAAGATCCTCCGGGTGCCCGGAATTCCTGCCCGCCCACAATGAACCTGGCCTCTCCCGAAAGGATATAGTACAGCTGGTAGCAGGTATGGCAGTGTTCTTTGATCTGCCTTCCCAGCAGCATGTTGCCCTTTTTTCCCCACACAACTTTGATCCGTTGTTCCATGCGGCGCACCCTCTTTTGACAAATATTCAGATTACATTTCCAATTGAATCCGAAAAAACCTTGATAAACCCCATTATATCTACGAACTTTCTGAAAATCAACTTAAAATTCAACAACTCTCAACTCTTGACCTTTTTTCAGCTTTGGTCTTACAATATCCATATAGCAAACAAAAAAACTACTGCTGAAATGAGGGAATCTCTATGGTTGGTATCGTATCCTATGGTACGCATATTCCGTACTATCGACTGACAAAAGCTGCCGCCGCCAAGCCCTTTGGCAAGCGGGCCGGTGCCGGTGAAAAGGCCGTTGCCTACTGCGATGAAGACAGCGTAACTATGGCTGTTGAGGCTTCTATGCAGGCTGTGGCAAACATTGACTGCAGCGCGGTCCGGGCGGTGTTCTTTGCCTCCGCTTCTTCTCCCTATGCGGAAAAAATCAGCGCCACCGAAGTTGCTGCCACGCTGGATCTGGGCATCTCTCTGCGCACCGCGGATTTCACCAGCTCCCTGCGCTCTGGCTCTGAGGCCATGCTCACCGCCTGCCAGAGTGTGCAAAATGGCGGCGTTGCCCTGGCTGCCATGGGTGAATGCCGCCTGGGTGCACCGGACGGAAAGTTTGAAACCGATCTGGGCGATGCCGCAGCCGCATTCGTCTTTGGCACAGAGAACCTGCTGGCCTCTGTGGACGCGTATGTCTGCATCAGCCGGGACGCCATTGACCAGTGGCGCTCCGCAGATGATGCGCTGATGCGGGATTGGGATGTGCGCTACGCCGCAACCCAGCACTACAATCCTCTGGTCACCAAAGCCGTGAAAGAGCTGTTTGCCAAAGAGGGCACAACTGCCGCAGACTACCGCTGGCTCGTCCTCTACGGTCACGACGAAAAGAACCGCAGTGCCCTTGCCAGAAAACTGGGCTTCCAGCCCGAGCAGGTGGCACCCAGCTTCTATTCCATGATCGGCAATTCCGGCAATGCCGCCTGCGGTATCATGCTGGCCAATGTTCTGGATCAGGCACAGGCCGGTGAGCGGATTCTGTTCGTCTCCTACGGTGACGGCTGCACCGCTATGAGCCTGACTGTGCAGCAGTCCGCCGCACCCGGAACCACCGTCCAGCAGAAGATCGACCACAAGAACAATGAGCTGCCCTACGGCAAGTATCTGAAGTGGAAGGGTCTGATCACCTGCGAGCCTCAGAAGCGCCCTGCCCAGGAGCGTTCCGCGCTGCCGGATTATCACCGCAACTACAAGAAGAATCACGCCCTCTACGGCAGCCGCTGCACCGCCTGCGGCACCCCGGTATTCCCGCCCCAGCGTGTCTGCGTCCATTGCCATGCCATCGATCAGATGGAGCCCTACCGTTTCCTGGGAAAGAAGGCCACCATCCGCACCTTTACCATGGACGGCGTCTCCCTTTCTCTGGATGCGCCCAACATTCTGGTGGTTGTGGAATTTGAAGGCGGCGGCAAGATGATGTCCTATCTGGTGGACTGCCGGAAGGAAGATGTGAAGGTGGGTATGGCTGTCCGCCCCACCTTCCGCAAGCTGTTCCAGGAGAACGGCGTACACACCTATTTCTGGAAAGTTGTTCCGGAAGAACAGGAGGAAAGCAAATGAGCGGCATTTACAATAAAGTCAGTATCATCGGCATGGGCTGCACCAAATTCGGTGAGCGGTTCGATGCCAGCCGTGAAGATCTGGTTCTGGAAGCAGTGCAGGAAGCCCTGGCCGATGCCGGTCTGGAACTGGGCGATATCGATGCCTTCTGGTTCGGCTCCAACTACGAGTCCAAGGGCACTACCCTGTCTTCCATTCTGAAGACGGACTTCAAGCCTGTCACCCGTATTGAAAACAACTGCTGCACCGGCTCCGACACTCTGCGCAACGCCGCCTATGCCGTTGCCTCCGGGGAATACAAAGTTGTTATGGCCATCGGCATGGAAAAGCTGAAGGATCACGGCTTCAGCGGAAACCCCAATCAGGTAACCTACCGGGACAACACCGATCCCGTGTTCGGCGGCCCCGCCAGCTTCTCCCTGCTGGTTCCCGCCTATGCCCAGAAATACGGCGTGTCCTTTGAGGATATGCGTGAAGCCATGGTGCACACCTCCTACAAGAACCATTTTAACGGTGCCAGAAACCCCAAGGCCCTTTATCAGAAGGAGCTGACCCTGGATCAGATCCGCAAGTCTCCCATGGTCTGTGAGCCCTATCTGACCATTATGGACTGCTCCGGTGTTTCCGATGGCTGCGCCTGCGCCATTCTGGTTGCCACGGAGGATGCCAAGAAGTACCGTCCCGACCCCATGTATATCAAGGCCGCCGAGATCGTGGCAGGTTCCGGTGTAGGTCTGCTGGAAACCAGCTATGACTACACCACCATCCTGGAAACCGAAGTTGCCGCAAAGCGGGCCTTCGCCAAGGCCGGTATCACTGATCCTGCCGCGCAGCTGGATCTGGTAGAGCTGCATGACTGCTTCAGCATCACCGAGATCATTCTTTACGAAGCACTGGGGCTCAGTAAGCGCGGTGAGGGCTGGAAGGATGCACTCAGCGGAAAATACACCCTGGAAGGCGCGCTTCCCGTCAACCCCGACGGCGGCCTGAAGGCCATGGGCCATCCTGTGGGCGCCAGCGGTATCCGTATGGTCTATGAATCCTGGCTGCAGTTCCACGGCAAGGCAGGCCGCAGACAGCTGGAGAACCCCCGGCTGGGCATGGCCCATTGTCTGGGCGGCAAGCCCTGGGACAATGTCAGCAGCGTGACCATCATCGGCAAGGATCTGGATTGAGGAGGGTGCCGCTATGTCTGAAAAGAAAGGCCCCCTGGCGGGACTGAAAGTCCTGGATCTGACCCGGGTGCTCTCCGGCCCCTACGGCACCATGTGGCTGGCCACCATGGGCGCGGACATTATCAAGATTGAAAACCCCAAAGACCCCGACACCACCCGAAACTATGTTCCCGGCATCAACGGCAAGAGCGCCTATTTCCCCACTGTCAATCACAACAAGCGGGGCATCACGTTGAACCTGAAGTCCGAAGCCGGTAAGCAGATCTTCCGGGATCTGGCTAAGGACGCGGACATTGTGGTGGAGAATTTCCGTCCCGGCGTTATGGACAAGCTGGGTCTGGGCTATGCAGCCCTTTCCGAGATCAACCCCCGGATCATCTACGCCTCCATTTCCGGCTACGGAACCTACGGTCCCTACAGCCAGCGCCCCGGCTACGATGTGACCGCCCAGGCCATGAGCGGCATTATGCATCTGACCGGTTTCCCGGATTCTCCTCCCACCAGAGTGGGCTCCTCCATCGGCGATACCCTGGCAGGTGAGACCATTGTGGTTGCCATTCTGGCTGCTCTCTATAACCGCAGTCAGACCGGCCGGGGTCAAATGGTGGAAACCTCCCTGGTGGACTGTCTGATCTCTTTGAGCGCCCAGGACTATGTCCGGTATTTTGCCGCCGGGGATGTTCCCATGAGAATGGGCAACATTTACAAGACCTGGACTCCCTACGGCAACTACAAAGCCAAGGACGGCTATTTCAATGTGGGTGCCTCCACCCCCAAGACCTTCCCGTCCTTCTGCAGAGCCATCGGGCATCCTGAGCTGGTGGAAGATCCCCGGTTCGCCAAGGAGCCCACCCGCATTGAGAACCGGGAGGCGCTGGATGTATATATCAATGAATGGGCCTCCAATAGAACCGTCAAGGAGATCATCGACATTCTGGTGCGCAACGATGTGCCCTGCGCGCCGGTGAACTCCATCGTAGAACTGGTGGAAGATGAACACATTGCCGGAGCCCGGGACATGTTCCCCCTCCTGGATCAGAAAGATGTCGGCCGGTTCCATGTGACCAATATTCCTGTTCGTTTCCACGAATCCGGCCTGGCCCCCCTGACCTCCTCTCCCGATCTGGGTGAGCACAACGAAGAAATCCTCATGGGAATCGGCAGAACAAAAGAAGAGATCGAACAGTACCGTGCAGACGGTGTCATCTGAAAAGGAGAAAACGATTATGAAGAACATTATGGTATGTGGCTCCGGTGCCATGGGCAGCGGTATCGCACAGGTTTCCGCTGCAGCCGGTTATACAGTATATCTCTGGGATCTGACCACGGAAATTGCCCAGAACAGCAAGAATAAGATTGCGGCCGGTCTGGACCGGCAGATTGCCCGGGGCAAGATGAACGAAGAAGCAAAGGAAGCGCTGCTGAACAATCTGATTCCCTGCTGTGATTTTGCCGTGGCTGCCGATGTGGATCTCATTATGGAAGCCGTTCCCGAAAACATTGAGATCAAGAAGAGCACCTACGCCAAGCTGGAGCAGTACTGCCGTCCCGATGCCATCATCGGCACCAACACCTCCTACATCCCCATCAGCACTCTGGCTGCGGATCTGCAGCACCCCGAGCGTTTCCTGGGCATGCACTTCTTTAACCCTGTGTATGCCATGAAGCTGCTGGAAATTATCCGCGGCGAAAAAACCAGTGACGCTGCATACGAAGCTGTTCTGGCCTTTGCGCCCACCATCAACAAAACCCCTGTTACCTGTCAGAAGGAGATCCCCGGCTTTATCGTCAACCGCCTCAATAAGGCTGTTCAGGCAGAAGCCATGCGCCTGCTCCACGAAGGTGTCGCTTCCTGCGAGGATATTGACACCGCCGCAAAGCTTGGCCTCAACTATCCCAAGGGCCCCTTTGAGATGATGGACGGCAATCTGGAGCTGACCTACACCTGTCTGAATCTGCTGGTGGAGCTCACCGGTGAAGAGCGGTTCCGTCCTATCCCTGAGCTGGAAGCCCTGATCGCGGAAGGAAACTTCGGCCGCCGTACCGGCAAGGGCTGGTATGACTACTCCGAACAGTAAAACTGCCTTGCAGAAAGGGGAGCAACATCATGCAGCAAACCGTTTACCCTGATACACCGACCAGCGAAGGCATGAAAAATGCCCTGCTGCGGGCGCAGCAGCTGGCAAAGCTCCGCTGGACCCCGGTGAAGCCCCTGCCTGCCATCGTTTCCACGGGCATTCCCGATGTGAGTCCCTACCATATCTTTCTGCCCGCTTACAAACCGCAGGTGGGCGCCAATTACGCCGCCGTGGGCTTTACCAACGAAAAATATGTAGGCACCAATGTTTCCATCGAAACCTTTATGACCGCCCTGGCAAATCCCAACAGCGTGCTCTACACCCGGACGCAGCATGGCAAAAGCAAGCTGGCTTCCGCCTATTACGGCACGGTCTGCTCGGAATTTGCAAGCTTTGTACTGGGTCTGCCCTTCCATATCGACTGCCCGCAGTTTCCCAATATGAAAGAGTTTCAGCATATTGATTCCGGCGTTCTGGAGGATCTGCAGCTTTGCGACTTGCTGAATGAAGCCAAGACCCACACCGCCGTGGTAACCGGCATCGACCGGGACAGCAGTGGAAAGGTGGTGCGCATCACCGTTACGGAAAGCACACCGCCCCGGGTGCAGGTTACGGAATTTCTCCCTGAAGAGTTTATCCACTGGTGGTTTGACCGGGGTTACCAGGTACTGCGCTACAAAAAGCTCCACACCGTTCCCTATACCCCCAATCCCTGGGTGCCTCTGGTGGGCGACCCGGAGCTGCCTGCCCCTGTGCCCAATCCCGTAATCCTGCCGGATTTCGGCGACAAGGCCAACTACCGGCTCCCGGAATGCGTTACCTTCTCTGTATTTGACGCATCTTACACAGAAGTGGCTGTGACCCAAAACGGAAAAACTGTCGTTTCTATGCCGGTTTCTTCGGAGGGAACCGCAGTTTTCCAGCCGGATACCCCCGGCTGTTACGAAGCCTTTGCCATCGGTGATGGTCAAAAGAGCAAGATCGTGGAATTCTGCGTCACGGAAGCCGCTGTCACCACCGACCGAACCCAGTATACGCAGGGGGAAGCGGTGCATCTGACTTTCACCTGCGCCCTTGGAGATACGCTGGTTGGCTTTATGGTAAAAACCGCCGATCATGCCAAGTACCTGGGTGTTCTGCGTTCTGATGACGGCATCCTTGCCGACACCGTTACGCTGCCCGCAGGCGATTATTATATCATCGCCCATTACCGCAACCGTTATGGCGTATACAGCGCCACCCCCTCGCCTGTTTTTCACATCACCGGCGAATAAGAGAGGATGAACCCTATGTCAGCCAATCAGCTTCCCCCGCTGCATGGCATCCGGATACTGGATCTGACCCATGTGGTATCCGGCCCTTACGCCAGCCGCTATCTGGCCTTGCTGGGTGCAGAGGTTATCAAAATCGAAAATCCCAAAACCGGCGGCGATATGACCCGGCTTACCGGCCCCTTTGCAGAAGATTGCAGCGTTCGGTTCTGCTCTTTGAATCACAACAAGCGCAGCGTCAGGCTGGATCTCTCCAAGCCGGAGGGGAAAGAAATTTTCCTGCAGCTTGTCCGGGTATCCGATGCCGTGATCGATAATTTCAAGCCCGGCACCACAAAAAAATTGGGGATCGATTTTGAAGCACTGAAGCAGGTCAATCCCAAAATCATATGCGGCAGTCTTTCCGGCTTCGGCGCTACCGGCCCGTACCGGAATTTCCCCGCCTACGATATTATCGCCCAGGCCATGAGCGGCATTCTGCTGCTCAACGGCACAGAGGATATGCCCCCCATCAAGATCGGAACATCCATGGCAGATATCATCGCAGGATTGAATCTGGTGATCGGTGTGCTGGCAGGCCTGCATAAGGCAAAGCAGACCGGCTGCGGCTGTCAGGTAGAAACCGATCTGGTGGACGGTCTTGTGAGCGCGCTGATGATGGAGTATGTGGGCTGCCTCTACACCGGCACCGCACCCACGCGTATCGGCAATGAATATCGGGAGTGGTGTCCCTCCGGCACATACAAAGCCCAGGATGGATATTATGTACTGGCCGTAGGCCGGGATCAGGAGTTCTACCGCCTGGCAGCCCATGTGCTGGGTAACCCCGCCCTTGCGGCAGATCCCCGCTGCGCTACCCACAGCACCCGCGTTCAGAATCGGGCGCTGATAAACGACGCGCTGAATGCCTGGTCCCAGGATAAGCCTGTGGCAGAGGTTTGCAGGCTTCTGCAGCAGGCGCAGATTCCCTGCGCCCCTGTGCTGGATGTTCCTCAGGTTGTGCAAGACCCCCATATCCGGGATCACCGGGATATGTTCCCCAGCTATGAGCAGCCCAAAGCAGGCAAAGTAACCGTTACCAATATCCCGGTAAAGGTCGCCGATATGCAGTCCGTCCCCCTGTCACCCGCCCCTGAGATGGGACAGCACACCCGACAGGTGCTGCAAAAACTGCTGCAGCTGGATGATCAGACGCTATCACGCCTGGAGAAGGCCGGTGTAATCTAAGGATCGTTTGATCGGGCGTGAAAACGCAATGCCGGTAGAATCTATCCACCGGACAGTTTCATACAAATGGTTTCCCGGCTTGTCCTTACAAAGAGAAAAGAAAAAAGGCTCTATGTCAATCATTGGGGTAGAGGCGCATAAAGCAAACACCCTCTCATGCTGGGCGTAGCCCCGCATGAGAGGGTGTTTTTTCTGTTCAGGGGATAAAGCGTGTCAGGGCGCACTTGTGATCTGACCCGCGGTAATGGCAACACGCCAGCTGCCCGTAACGGCCTCTTCCGGCTTGCTCTGGATGGCATCGGCAAAGACTTCCACAACCTGCAGGCAGCCATCTTCTTCAACCAGGGTTATGCTGCCGCTGAGAAGATTAGGCGTGGCTGCATCGGGAGCAATGGGTTTCGAATAATAGTAGGTGTTGTCAGAGCCCACAACCCAACCGGCAGCTACGGTCACCGCCGGCATTTGGGAGGGCTTTGAAACGATATTTCCATTGCCGTCTACCCAGTAGGATACCAGCCGCAGCCGCAGATAGGCATCGATATTGCCGGTGTTTTTTACGGCTATTTTGGTTTTTGTCTGTTCGTTGAAGATTTCCTCAACGGTACATGCCACATAAGCCGCTTCCAGCTGGTTGTTCACAGACTGGGTCTGGCGATACATCAGCGCGAATGTGGTGCCGCAGAGCAGAACCAGCACAATGGACAGAATGAAAATCGCTGTTTTCAGGATTTTTCTTTCCATAGATCAGGCTCCTTTCCGGTTCACTACCAGCTGACTGTTGCCGTCCAACCAATGGTCGTCCGACACTTTATCGCTGAAAATGACTTTCTCGCCTACTTCATCGACCTCTACGGTTTTGCTCTCATCCTGTTCGTCATACCGCCAGGACCAGAGGTTCTTCTGGGTCACGGTGTAGTTTCCGGGCAGCAGATTATGGATTGTGGTGCTGCTGTTTCCCACAACCGTCACTGTGATGATCTTGCCTTCGGAATCCTTTACCTCGTAGACAAACACCTGGTCTTCTTCCGCGTTGGTCTTTTCGATAGTCAGGTCAAAGAGCTTGTACTGATTCGTCATGGTAATGCCCGTGGTCTGGTCCGCCGCAATGGTAACTTTGCGGTTGTTCCCCACCGCGGTGTAGATCGCCGGGATATCCACTTCCGTTACCGTACATTCGCCTGCAGGCAGATTCTCAATGAGGATACTTTCCCCGTCCTTGAGCCAGGCAGTCAGCTGCACCTTGCCGGAGGATGTCTCTGTAACTGCAAGTTCGACAGGCGTCTGCTCCCCATTCTTGTCGTAATGGGTAGCGGGGAAATCACGGCTGCTGCCCTTTGGCGTGAACGCAATCTGGAACTGGAAGGTATCCGCCGGATTCTTCTGGATTCCGCTTGCAGCCTGGACGGTTTTGGTGATTTTCAGCTTGCCCCTATGCACAGGGTAGGTATTGACACATTCCAGGCGGGGCTCCGCGTCGGTGGTGATCACCACTTCCGCGCTGACAGAGCCATCATCGGGGTTGGCAACGGGGAACGAACTGGCGTAGCCTTCGCTGAAGGATTCTGCCACCACATAGCTGCCCACAGGCAGATCTTCGACGATCACATGCTCGTTATGCTTCAGTTGGAAGGTAAACCGGCCATTCTCGTCCACCGTCACGCTTGCAAGGGTCGCGTGTTCTTTGACCGCATAGGTTTTTCCTGCGAAGAAATTCTCCGGCTTATCGGTGGGCATCTGGACGGTGAAGGTAAACTCGGCAGCTTCATCAATCTCAGCGCCGCTGTCGGGCACGATTTGGATCATCTTGCTCACATACAGATTACCGGTGGTACGCTTGACGGTATTGACAAAGGTTACCAATGCCGGGCCTTCCACAGGCGCCACAGTTACCGTTGCGCTGTAGCCTGTTTTGCCGTTTGCCGTAGTGGTGTAAGTGCCGCCCAGCGCACTGCCGTCGTTTTCCGTAACGGTGTAGCTGCCGGCGGGTACATTGGCGATTTCAATGGTCACCTCAGGGTTTGCACTGCTCACTTCCACATCCTTGATTACGATAGAATGATCGTTGGCCGGGTATGCAACTTCGTTTCCGCCGTTGATGCTGACCATATATTCCTTACCGTCGCGATTCAGAGCATCGCTGGTAATGGTGAAGCTGAAGCGGTCCCCGGTCCAGGTATCGCCGGAGAATTCTTTTTCCACCTTTTTGACGATCTTCAGATTACCCACAGGATACTGGTTGGTGCAGATAACCTCTGTGGTCTCACCCTGGGTAACCTCAACGGCACCGGACGGGGAGAAGCTGCTTTCAAAGCCGGGCACCGGGGTCTCTGTGACCGTATACTGGTATTTGTTGGTGGAAGGGCCCTGGGGCAGGCCCTCGATCAGGGCGCTCTCGCCGTCCTTGAGGTAGAATTTCAGCTTACCCTCAGTGGCCGGAATCACCTGCTTATTTCCGCCGATGGTCACAGAATAGCTTTCGGCGATCCCATCAGGAAGATGGAGGGTAAATTCAAAGACCTGGTCGGAGGGAACCGGTGCATTGCTGTTAATGATCTCAATGTCCTTGGTCACCCGCAGATTGCCGGTCACCGGCACATAATAGACCGTGATGATGTTTTTGCTGATACGGTCCGGATTGTTTTCCACCGCAATGGTACAGCCAGTGGCAGCATGGTAGGCATAGCCGTCAATGGTTTTCCGATCTGCTTCCGACGCAGTGATAGCATTGCCGTAATAATCCATATAGTCCGGGCCGGAAACGGGGTCTGCCAGAACCTTATTGGTGCCCAGTTCCAGATAACGGATCTCATAGGGATACAGGTTGCGCCGGTAGTAGAGTTTCAGCTCCAGTTCCTGACCCACAGAAGACAGGGTGCCTTCCAATTTTGTGCCGGGTACTGTGGCATCGTAGGTAAAGCCCTCGATAGTCACCGGGGATTCCGAATAAGACAGGACTTTGTTACCCTCAATCAGCACTTCGTTGGCATAGCTGTAGTCCCGGCTGGGTGTCCAGGTGGGCGCCGCACCTTCCGATGCGGGGATATCTTCCAGGTAGTGGTTGACCCGGAGGAACGCATGGGTGGTATTGGGCCGGTACCAGAAGATGATGGTGTTATCCGCGCCGGTTTCAACGCTTATGATCAGAGCCTTCTGGAAATCGTCAGGCCGGTATCCGGGTACCATCACATAGTTTTCCACCACTTCCGATTGCTTGGTGGATACGGTTTTGCTGGGACGGACGGATACATTCACCTGGTTGCCGTTTCCATCCGTTTTATACACAGGATTTCCGTCGAGATCCAGCTGATAGTAATGTACCGTGTAGGGCACAGCCTCTTTCTGGACATATTCGAAGGTATAGACAGCTGCTCCGTCCTGTTCGATGTTCAGGGTGATACTGTGGCTCTTGGTCAGGGGGAAGTAGCCCTCGCGGTAGCCGAGATAGAGTTCGCTGCCACCTTTGGCGTTAAAGGTCTTGGTGCTGCCTGCCAGGGCGCTGCCCACAGTGGGGCTGGCGATCTCGATTTCGTTTCCTTCTGCATCCTTGGTCACATAGCGGATGGTGTAGTTCTTCAGAACATTGGAGCTCCACTTTGCGTAGAGATGCATGCCGTCCTTAACGGGCATATTGGCAAAGTCGAAAGCCTGTTCTTTGCCTTCACTGTCCCGGTAGAACCAGCCGATAAACTGATAGTCGCCGTTGGTGGGGTCCGCAGGCCGCTGGGCTTCCGGCACCAGCTCACCATGAGGAATCCAGAATTCCACTTCGTACTCGCTGCCTTCATCGGCACGGTCTTCCGTCAGGAAAACGCGGACATGGTGAACCACAGGAGTCCAGTTTGCGTAAACCGTCAGGGCTTCACCCGGCATTGTGATGTTGTCCTGGTCCACTCTGGTTTCAGGCTCGAACTGGGCGGAAGTATACCAGCCTTCAAATTCGTAAGCACCGGGTTCCAGGGTATCGGGATAGTATTCCGGTTTGGCGATCAGGTCATTGGCACCCTCATAGGTGGTGCCGTTGACGGTAGTGCCTTCAAAATACTTCTTCAGGGGCTCATTGTACGCAACCATGGAACCGGTTCCGTCGGTTAGATGGTCATTCCAGTTCCAGAAACTGAGGCGGTACTTCTTTGCATTGTAAAAGAAGTTTATCTCATAGGCTTCCTTATACAATGTCTCATCAAAATCAGTTAATTCTTCATAAGTATAGCCCGCCTTCTCATAACCCACCAGGGAAACCTGCGTCTGTTCCGCAACAGTAGAGTTGTCACAGGTATCGTAGCTGTCAGACAGATAATAGGTTTTTCCATTTCTGCTGATGGTGGTTTTTCCGGTCAGATCCTGACCGCCATAAGCTTCCAGGTAGATGTTGTACCGGTAAAGCTCCGGCACGCTCCAGCCGATGTTTGCACCGTTTTCCCAGAAGCAGAGGTAAGAAACAGTATCCTCATCGGTATATTTGGAGTGGAACAACAGATTCTCGTCAAGTCTTTCGTATATACCCTTAATCGTTTCATTACTATTGTCCTGGGAATACTTTACATGATGCTCACCGTTCCAGGCGCTCACGAAGGCTTCCGTTCCGCTCCAGCCATTGGCGTTATTCTTGTCTGTTCTGGTAGCAGAGTTGAATACCGCGCAGGGCCACATACCTGAAATATCATCACCATATCTTGCATTGAAGGAAATATAGTGATAGGTCACCGCTGTTCCATTGTGGGTGAACACTTCGGTTCCATGGGTGTAATTCTTTTTCTGGCCATTTTCATTCAGGGTAGGCAGCGAAGAAATCTGTCCCCATTGGTTGGCATAGTTCCAATACTCATTCTCCAGCAGGGTTTCATCATCAGATGTATCGGGACCCCAGGAGCCAAAGTAATAGCTAGTACCGCCGACAATTTTAATGGTATCGTAGGTATCCGGATTCTTGTCCGCATCGTTTTCCGTGCCGCCGGTAGTGGCTGCGTAATAAAACCGCAAGGTATATTCCTTATAGCGGTAATACACATTGACGACCGAAGTGCCGTTACCGGCAATAACAACATTTTGATCTGTTGTATAGCTTGCATCGTCTGTGGGGCCTATGTACTCCAGATAGGTCGTATCCTCATAACAGGTATCATCATGGGTATGTTCCCGGCAGGTTCTGTTGACATCCTTATGGGTCTTGCCAATGTTCAGCTTGTATTTTTCCACAGTCAGGTCGCCTGCTGCGCCGGTACCCAGCACATCACCTTCGATAATCTGGTCAATCTCGGCCTCGGTTGCCGGAGTATTTCCGGCACCTATACCGTTTATGGTATAGTAGTTGCCGTTCAGATAAATCTTCGGCCACAGGGTTCCGTTACTTGCCCGGATGACATAAACATAACCAGCCTCAGGGTCATTACTGCCCTCAATCGCTTCAATGACTGCTCTGCCATCATCCTGCGGGTCGTTGTCGTCCACATCGAAGCAGGCTGTCGTATGGGCGTTACCACAGCTGTAGCACTCGTCCGTATGCCGGTGATCGGCTTCGTTGCCGCAGATGACGCTGCCCTTCAGATCATCTTTGCCGCTCACCGTGTCACCGGAAGTGCCCAGCTCAACACGGGAGCCAATCAGAGATCTGGTGCCGTCGTCATTGATGTACCAATAGGACACCTTATAGGTGGTATTCACTGCTTTCCAAGTAGCGCGGAATGTGCCGCCGTTGACGGGCATAGTTTCGGGGATAGAAATAATATTACCGTTCGTGTCTGTCCATCCGGCAAATGCATAGCCGGCACGAATAGGCGTTGCTACCTCAATGGGCATGCCGTAGCGGGCGTAGATGGGTTCTACGCCGTAGCCGCCGTCCAGGTCAAAGGTCATCAGGTAGTAGTACCGGTCGAAGTACATTTCCACTTCGGTACTGCCGTCCGCAGCCACTTCGGGCATTTCGTGCAGCAGCGGATAGAAGCCTTCGTATTCCAGCTTCACGCCGTCAGGCTGCTCCTGCGTAAAGTCCGGCACCAGAGAGCCGGTCAACGCGTAGCGGGTAATGGTATCGGGCAGACGGGTGTAGCCGTCGTTTTCCACATTCTGCAGGTACACCACGATCTCGTAGGGCACCTCAGCAGGCAGATAGTACACCGTCAGTTCCACGTCCTCAGTCAGGGTTCTGGCAGCGAATTCATCCTGGCGCTCCGGTTCGCCCTCGGCATTGATGATATAGGGCAGATAACCCTCCACAGCAGGATACCGGATGGGATTCTGCACCACGCCGGTAGCGCCGACAGTAATGGAGTCGGTACTGGCAGCAGTTTCGCCATTGCGGAACAGATAGTGAATGGTTACAAGGTAAGTCCTGGTGTCGCCCTCGCCGGGTTCGCCGTCTGCCAGGGTTGTGGCAGCGGTATAGGTAACCTGCACTTCAGGCAGCTGCTCAACTTCATTGGAAAGCTCTGCAACACCCTCAGTAGGCTCTGTGGTCTCCTCAGTAGGCTCCGTGGTTTCCTCGGTGGGCTCCGTAGTTACCTCGGTGGGCTCTGTGGGCTCCGTGGTTTCTTCGGTGGGCTCCGTGGTTTCCTCAGTGGGCTCCGTAGTTTCCTCGGTGGGCTCCGTGGTTTCCTCGGTGGGCTCCGTAGTTTCCTCGGTGGGCTCCGTAGTTACCTCGGTGGGCTCCGTAGTTACCTCGGTGGGCTCTGTGGGCTCCTCGGTGGGCTCCGCGGTTTCCTCGGTGGGCTCCGCGGGTTCCTCGGTGGGCTCGGTGGGGTCTTCCGCGTCAGGGGCGACGGGGATCACACGGGGCTCCAGGGTAATGGTCAGAGCCTCGCTGACAGATTTTGTATCCCCCGCGGTGGTAACGCAGCGCACCTGAGCCTGATAATTGCTATCCAGCAAAGATGCCACCATACCATAGGTCAGGGTCAGGTCCGGCTGGTCTTCGCCGTAGATATTGACCCACAGTTCTGTTTCCCGGTCAGCCAGAATCTGCCACTGATACGCCACTGCACCGGTCAAAGTCGTGGCAGCGGACAAGGTGGGCTTGTCAAACTGAGGCATGGTCAGCTGCTGGGCTTCCACACCGTCAACAAACACCTTGGTGGTATCCCCGACGCTTTCGTGGCCGCCGCAGTCAGGCTTGCCGCAAATATCGCAGCCATCCAGGAACGCCAGGGAATCGCCCATAGCTTCTTCGCCCACATAGTCCTGCAGAACCCAGGGCATTGCGGGCCAGTCTTCCTGAGCTTCCGGAATCACACCGCCGGCATAGAACTCAACCGCATACCACAGGCTCTGGGTTTCGGAATCCAGATACCAGTCAGTAATTTTGAAGATCGTTCCGGGCTCGAATTCTTCGTAGGCAAAGTACATGTCGTTACCTGTGGAGATATCTGTAAAGTTACCAACCTGCAGGCCATAGCCGTCCTCGGCAATCACCGCATATCTGCCCACATTGGCACCGTAGCTTCCGTCTTCTGCAGCTACTGCGCCGACGAACATCGTCATCAGCATACTAAGGCACAAGAACAGTGCCACGATTCTCTTTTTCATATTCCTGTGCCTCCTTTTCTTTCATATTTTTTCCTTATTTCAGCTTATCCCAGGCCGTTTCCGGGGTCAGGGAGCCGTCGTTCTGGATCACACTGGCCTGGAAGGAAATATTCAGCTTATCCAGGCTCTGGATATTACTTTCCTTAATATCCTTGCTCACATGAATCACGCCGTCCCGGATAATATCCACATCCGTAAGGGCTGTATTGGTATCCAGCACTCTGTAATATACATACTGCGTTCCCGGCAGGTAGTTCCAGCCATCCGCCATGCTCCAGTTCAGCTGGGTATCTTTCATAAAGTTTTGATTATCCGGTGTATCCCAGCCGGGGGCGGATACCTCCACAAACACGATGGTGTCCACCTCACTGGCCTCGAAGCTGAGGGTCACTTTCTTGCTCAGATCCACACCGGGGATGATTTTGGCAGTTTTCGTGCCGTCGGATTCCACGAAGTCACCGGTTTCCGTCAGGGTCAGATCCCCGAAGGTGGCCACTCTGGCGCTGTCGCTGCCGGTTGCGGATGTGATATACCGGGCGAAGAGGCCGCCCATCATGGAAGTGGTGATCAGCACCAGGCAGAACAGCACACCGGCCAGCCACATCATGCCTTCGCCAAATCCCATGGAGGATTTTCTTTTACGCGATTCTTTTGACACTGAAAATCCTCCTTCCTGTCATTTACTCCTGCTCAGCTTTCAGCCGACGGATCTCGGCTTTGATTTGCTCCAGCTCGTCCTCGTCTTTTTTCTTTTCCTTGCGCAGCGTCAGCTCTGACAGCAGCAGCGCGCCGCCCACCAGAATCACCGTGGCCACGGGGCTTTTCAGCAGCCGGGCAATACGGCCTGCGCCGGGAATCCAATGCACCACCTTGCCCTTGATCATTTCCTTGCGGATGGGGGCATCGGGGGCATTGTTGGCATCCCCCTGGGTAATGACGGTATCCGGCTCCACCGCGATGATGCGATGCACCACCACCATGCTGCCGCTCTGATAGGCCACAATATCATTTTCCTTATAGTCTTCCTGCTCCGTTACGATGATCAGATCATCGATATGGATGGTAGGCTCCATGCTGCCGCTGAGCACCACAGCCACACCGCAGCCGAAGGGCATGGGCAGGGAATTTCCCATGAGGCTTTTGGCATTCCAGCTATAGAGGTTCACGCCCACCACAGCGCCGGCAATCACCAGCAGCACAATGCGCATAACGGCTTTCCATTTTTTAAGCATGCTTCTTCTCCCGTTCTTTCCACGCCATTGCCAGAAGCAGCAGCAGGCCTGCCAGCGACAGGAACATCAGCACACCGTAGAGCAGAATGTGGCTCTCGTCGCCGGTCTGGGGCGGGTAGCCGCCGGGGTCATCGTCGCTATAATAGGAGGCACCGGTGCGGATGGCAACCGTCAGGGTAATGTCGTTCTCCACCGCCAGATTGCCCAGCATGGTGTCGTAAGCGTCGTCCAGTTCAAAGGGCCATTCCCAGTTCAGGGTATAGGGCTGCAGATACCCGGCATCGATGGTGCCGCTTTCGCGCACCTCTTTCAGCCGCAGCACATCCACCATTTCCTCTTCACTGCCCAGCAGATAGTAGCCCTCGTAATCGGAAACGGAAGCGTAGATGGGGATGGGATACTCCCCGTGGGAGAACCAGGCTTCCATTTCCATAGTGTATTTCAGGGGCACATTGCCGGTATTTTCCAGGGTGAAGCGGTAGGAGCTGCCGGTGCCGGGGGCCAGAACCTTGACACCGTCCCGGCTGCGGACGGTAGTCTCGCCGGAGTCATTGTCATAGGTAATACTGAAGATCTGCACATCCGTTTCGCCGCTCCACACGGTGTTTTCGTCATAGGTCTGGAAGCCGGGCATGGCGGTGAGCAGGGTGCCGTTGGGGAGCATATTGCGCAGGCTGTCATAGGTAACGCTGCCGTCTGCCTGCCGCTGGCCCACATGCACCCGGGTAGTGCCTGTGCTTTTGGTCAGGGGAATGTAGTGCTGGGTATCGGGGGCGGTAAATGCCGCCAGGCGGCTTACCAGCATGGTGGTGGTCAGCACCACGCACAGGATCATGGCGATTACCGCTGCGTAGGTGCTGCGCTTATTCTGTTTCCGCAGGCTGGAATACTCGTTCACAGCGGCTCCTCCTTGCTTTTTGTATGGTTTCTGTCCTTGCAAAAGCGAAAACTGAGGGTTGGGCACCATTGTCATTTCGAGGCCGTTTACGCCCGTGGGAATCCGCGCTGTAAGGGGTATTACGGATTGCCACGCATCTTCGATGCTCGCAATGACACTCTGAAGGAAATGGCGTGGGTGCGGCACTTCCCGCTTTTGCAAATACGGAAATAACCCGGGCACCCGACCCAGCCACGAAGGCCGGGTGCCCATAGTTTGATTAGGTGCTAAAAGATCTTAAGTACTAAGAATTAGTCGATCTGAGTTGCAGTGGTAGTAACGGTCAGCTGAACGGTTGCAGCATTGCCGACAGCAGCGGCATCGCCCAGAGCAGTGTCCTTCACATCGTTATCGGCGGAAGTGGAGAAGGGCCATTCCCAAGTAATAGCCAGGGAATCAGCAGCAACAGTAGACAGATCGGTGCCTGCGGGATAATCCTTGGAATATGCGGCAATCGCATTGTTCACAGACAGCTCAAAGTCAGCAGCGCTGGTGTATGCACGGCCGTCAAAAGCGGTACCATTGACCTTGATCACCAGGGGGCAATAGTAGGTGCCATTGCCATCGACCCAGTTATCGCTGATGTCAAAAACACCAACATAGTTGATTCTGACAGCGACCTCAGGAGTACCGGACAGGGTCATGGAAGCCATCTCGCCATCAGTACCGGGAGCGACGACCTTATCGGTGGAAATTACGGAATTTGCTTCGGTAAAGACAGCATCATCAGTAGCATATTCCTTAGCAAAGGTATCACCATTAGCAGTAATGGCAACGCCCCACTTAGCAACGCGGGCAGAATCGGTGCCCTCGCCCTTGGACACATACTTAGCGTAAGTGCCGCTGATGGCGCTGGTGGAGATCAGGACTGCAACCAGCAGGAAGCAAGCCAGTCTCATCATAACATTCTTCTTCATTTTGTTTTCTCCTTTCAGGTAGAAATTCTTTACTCCCCGACGGGGATAGGTTTACCGGGCAATGATGCCCATTGTTTTTTGGGCTTCCGCCCGGTTATTTATCTCTCCCCGCCGTGGCTTTCGGAGAGGGGATAACAAATTGGTTTGATTTCCGCAAAGGGAAATCCAGGCCCGCAGAAAACCTCTGTCATTCTGAGCGCAGCAAAGAGGAGCTGCGGGTCCTTCGACTCGCTGTGCTCGCTCAGGACGACGGAGATGGAATTGGCTTTCCCCATTTTTCTGTCATTCTGAGCAAGCCGAAGGCGCGTCGAAGAATCCGTAACCTTTTGGGGAAGTCGCGGGGATGCGGGTCCTTCGACTCGCTGCGCTCGCTCAGGACGACGGAGATGGAATTGGCTTTCCCC
>JAFSEW010000062.1 GCA_017435525.1 Oscillospiraceae bacterium
GGTCAATCTCAAAACCGCTTGCCGGGACTGGGCACTGACCCTGGGTATCCTGATTCTGGCAACGGTACTCAGCTTCGGTTTCTCCCGGGTAGGCTTTACAGAGGCCAATATCATTGCGGTGTATCTGCTGGCTGCTCTGCTGACCTCTATGGTCACATCCACCCGCAGCAGCTATGTTCTTTCCGCCATTGGCGGTGTGCTGGTGTTCAATTTCTTTTTCACCACACCTATGTTTTCCCTTCGGGTCCATGAGCATGGCGCGCCGCTGACATTTTTGATCATGATCGTCGCCGCTCTGATCGTCGGCACTCTGACGGATCGGTTGAAAAGCCAGGTCAAGCAGTCCACCCAGGCGGCCTACCGCACCAATCTCCTGTTTGAAACCAGCCAGATGCTGCAAAAGGCCACTTCTGACGATAAGATCTTCCAGACAGTCCGAACCCAGGTAGGTAAGCTACTGGACCGTCACGCTTCCGTCCTTCCCGGAGTGACAGCCAGTAGCCGCCGTAATGCTCTGCACTATCCCATCAAGGTCCAGGACAGAATCTACGGCACCGTCATTATCGAGGGCAGCGAGCCCCTGGAAGCTTTTGAGAACAGTGTGCTGCTGTCTATTCTTGGCGAGTGTGCTCTTGCTTTGGAGAACAGCCGCAACACAGCGGAAAAGGAAGAAGCCAAGCTCCAGGCGGAGAGTGAAAAGCTCCGGGCGAACCTGCTTCGCTCCATTTCCCATGATCTGCGGACACCTCTGACTGCCATCTCCGGCAATGCCAGCATCCTGCTGTCTGACAGTGAAAATCTGGACTCCAATTCCCGGAAGCAGATGTACGGGGATATCTATGACGACTCTGCTTGGCTGCATAACTTGGTAGAGAATCTGCTGGCGGTTACCAAAATCGAAGAAGGCCGCATGGAGCTGAAGACGCAGCCCCAGCTTGCAGAGGAGATCGTATCCGAGGCCCTGCAGCACATCAGCCGCAAGCGGTCGGAACATACCATTACGGTTACCCATGAGGATGAGCTGCTCCTAGCCCAATGCGACGCACGGCTGATCGTGCAGACTATCATCAATCTGGTGGACAATGCCATCAAATACACCCCGGTGGGCTCCCACATTTGGGTATCCACCCGGTGGGAGGAAAGCATGGCAGTGTTTACGGTAGCCGATGACGGTCCGGGTATTCCGGATCCGGAAAAAAAGCAGATATTCCAGCTGTTCTACACCGGCTCTACCGCCGTTGCTGACAGCCGCAGAAGTCTGGGGCTGGGATTGAGCCTGTGCAAGTCCATTGTAACTGCCCACGGCGGCACAATTTCTGTTTCCGACAATCAGCCTGTTGGCACGGTCTTTACATTTACCATTCCGGCCGGGGAGGTGGAAGTCCATGAATAAGCCTTTGATTCTGGTGGTGGAGGACGATTCCACCGTCCGCAACCTGATCGCCACCACCTTAAAATCCAATGACTACCGCTATATCACTGCACCCAATGGAGCGTCCGCCATTGCAGCCGCAACCACCCAGCAGCCGGATATCGTATTTCTGGATCTGGGGCTGCCGGATCTGGACGGTGTGGAGATCATCAGGCGGATTCGCACATGGTCCCAGATGCCCATTATCGTCATCAGCGCCAGAAGTGAGGATGCTGACAAGGTATCCGCTCTGGATGCCGGTGCCGATGATTACCTGACCAAGCCCTTCTCTGTGACAGAGTTACTGGCCCGGCTTCGGGTTGCCCAGCGCAGAATATCCTCTGCTGCAGTCATGACAGGCGAAGCGTTATTCCATAATGGAAATCTGACCATCGACTACGGCGCAGGCTGCGCTTTTCTCAGCGGTGAGGCGCTGAAGCTGACACCCACGGAATACAAACTGCTGTGCCTGCTTGCCAAGGATGTGGGCAAAGTACTGACCCACACCTATCTGACCGACAAAATATGGGGAAGCTCTTGGGAGAGCGACATGGCATCCCTGCGGGTACACATGGCAACCCTCCGTAAGAAAATCGAAAAAGATTCTGATACCCAGTACATCCAGACCCATATCGGCATTGGCTATCGGATGCTGAAGGTTGAGTAGTTTTCGCAAAACATAGCCGGTGCATCCATTCGCAAGGCTGTGCATTGTATCAACATATATTACCTTTGCCAGAAAAAGTACCAGACTTGATGCAATTTCAAGTCTGGTATTTCTTTTTTATGTTGGAATGATGCCCTGCATGGGATGCTGCTCCAACAGATTTGACAAGCATTTTACTCTTCCTGTCTTTTGGATTTTACAGGAACTGGATATGATAAAGCCATAAGATACCAAAAATCCAAACAAGACAAGGAGATTTTATCTATGAGAAAGCTAATTTGTATGATTCTGACCCTGGTTATGGTGCTGAGTCTGGCAGCCTGCGGCGGCAAGGAAACCGCATCCGTATCCACTGACGGTTCCACCTCCATGCAGAAAGTAATCAACGCTCTGGGCGAAGCCTTTATGGAGGACACCGGCGCAAACTTTACCTACAATGCCACCGGTTCCGGCACCGGCATCAAGGCCGTGAAGGATGGCACCTGCGACATCGGCCTGTCCTCCCGCTACCTGAAGGACAGCGAAAAGGCGGAGGGCCTGCAGGAGACCATCCTGGCCTTCGACGGCATTGCCATCATCGTACACACCGATAATTCTGTTGCTGACCTGAGCGTGGAACAGATCGCCGCCATCTTCAAAGGTGAGATTACCAACTGGAACGAGGTGGGCGGCACGGACGGCCAGATCGTCTGCATGGGCCGTGAGGAATCCTCCGGCACCCGTGACGGCTTCGAGTCTATTACCGATACCGTAGATGCCTGCGTTTACCGCCAGGAGCTGACCTCCAACGGTGCGGTGCTGACCGCTGTGGCTGAGAATCCCAATGCTATCGGCTATGTTTCCCTGTCCTCCGTCAAGGATACCGTGAAGGCAATCTCTGTTTCCGGCGTTGCGCCCAGCGAGGCAACCATCCAGGACGGCAGCTATGCCGTGCAGCGTCCCTTCGTGCTGGTCACCAGGGAAGGTGCAGCTCTGAGCGAAACCGCACAGGCCTTCTTCGACTTCGCAACATCCTCCGCTGCCCATGAGATCATCACCGCAGCCGGTGTGGTGCCTGCCAACTAAACACGGTATGCGGCGGTGAAAATCGCCGCTTACTGTGCATCCATAAGGTGAAATTATGAAAAGCAACAAAGTTTTTGAAGGTGTAGTACACGGCATTTTTCTGATCCTGGGCCTTGTGACCGTTGCCTGTGTGCTGCTGATCACGGTGTATCTGGTGATTTCCGGTATTCCGGCCATTCTGGAGATCGGCTTGTGGGATTTTCTCTTCGGCAAGGTTTGGGACCCGGCTGCATCCAATCCCCAATACGGCATCCTGCCGTTCATTCTGTCCAGCATCTACGGCACAGCAGGCAGCCTGGTGATCGGTGTCCCCATCGGCTTTTTTACAGCGGTGTATCTGTCCAAGAAAGCGTCTCCGAAAGTAAAGGAACTGATGTCCGCCGCGGTGAGCCTGCTGGCAGGCATTCCCTCTGTTGTTTATGGCTTGGTGGGCATGATGGTGCTGGTACCCGGCATCCGGGAAATCTTCCATCTGCCCGACGGGGCCAGCCTGCTGGCGGCGATGATCGTGCTGGCAATTATGATCCTGCCCTCCATCATCAAGGTTTCCATCACCGCATTGGATGCGGTTCCCAAGGAATATGAGGATGCATCCCTGGCGCTGGGTGCCACCCCGGAGGAGACCTGGTTCCGTGTATCGGTTCCTGCCGCCAAGAGCGGTATCGCAACTGCCGTGGTGCTGGGTGTGGGCAGAGCCATCGGAGAAGCCATGGCGGTGATGATGGTATCCGGCAATGTGGCAAATATGCCGAAGCTGTTTGAAAGCGTCCGATTCCTCACCACCGCCGTATCCAGCGGCATGGGTTACGCGGACGGCCTCTACCGGGAGGCACTGTTCTCCATTGCCCTGGTGCTGTTCCTGTTTATTATGCTGATCAATGCCACCCTGAACTTCTTCCTGAAGGGAGAAACGAAATGAGAAAGAAAAATCTATTCCGCTGGACACTCCGGGGAAAGCCCTATTATCTGCTGGCAGCAGGAAACATTGTAATTCTGCTTGTTATCATTGGAGCACTGCTATGAAGAAAAGAAATGTCTATATCTGGGCTATGCGGGTGCTTATGTGGCTGGCTGCGGGTATTACCGCAGCGCTGGCCCTGTTCCTGCTTGGTTATGTGCTGGTCAAGGGGCTTCCCAATATTACTTGGGAGCTGCTGTCCACCAAACCCAGTTATCTGCGGGGAACGGTGGGCATCCTGCCGGATATTCTCAATACCGTCTACATGATTCTGACCACGCTTCTGTTTGTGCTGCCGCTGGGTGTGGGCGCGGCCATCTATCTGACGGAATATGCCACCAACAAACGGCTGGTAAGCATCATCGAATACGCGGCAGAAACCCTGTCCGGTATTCCCTCCATTATCTACGGCCTGTTCGGTTCGCTGTTTTTCTGCTTGGTTTTGGATCTGGATAAGAGCCTGCTGGCAGGCAGCCTGACGCTGGTCATTATGAATCTGCCCACCATCATGCGCACCACCCAGGAAAGTCTGAAAACCGTTCCCCAATCTTACCGGGAAGGCGCATTCGGTCTGGGTGCAGGTAAATGGAGAGTGATCCGTACTGTGGTACTGCCCAACTGCATAGAGGGTGTGATCACCGGCTGTATTCTATCTGTGGGCCGAATCGTGGGGGAATCCGCTGCGCTGCTGTTCACCGCAGGATTTGCCCACGCGCTAAATAACTTCAAAGATGCGCTGCTGTCTTCCGGTTCCACACTGACTGTGGCCCTGTATGTCTATGCCACAGAAGACGGTAACTTTGAAGTTGCCTTCGCTATCGCCGCTATTTTGATGATTTTGACCCTGCTGATCAATGTAAGCGCAACGCTGATCGGTAAGTATTTCGAAAGGAAACAAAAAGCATGAGTATGATTTCCGCAAAAGATTTGTGCCTGTGGTACGGTAACTTCCAGGCACTGAAACACATCAACATTGAAATTCCGGAGCGCAGTATCACCGCGCTGATCGGTCCTTCCGGCTGCGGCAAGTCCACTTTCCTAAAGACCCTGAACCGGATGAATGACCTGATCCCCACCGTAAAAATCACCGGTGATGTGACCTACAACGGGCAAACCATCTTTGATATGGATGTCAATAGCCTCCGCAAGGAGGTGGGCATGGTATTCCAGAAACCCAATCCGTTTCCTATGAGCATCTATGATAACATTGCCTACGGCCCCAGAACCCACGGTATCACCAACAAGGCGCAGCTTGATGAAATCGTGGAAAAGGCGCTGAGGAACGCTGCCATCTGGGATGAAGTGAAAGACCGTCTGAAAAAGAACGCGTTGGGTATGTCCGGCGGTCAGCAGCAGCGGCTTTGCATTGCAAGAGCCCTGGCGGTAGAACCCAGGGTGCTGCTGATGGACGAGCCCACCTCTGCTCTGGACCCCATTTCCACCTCCCGCATTGAAGACCTGGCTATGGAACTGAAAAAAGACTACACCATCGTCATCGTCACCCACAATATGCAGCAGGCTGTCCGTATTTCCGATCAGACCGCCTTCTTCCTGCTGGGTGACCTGGTGGAATACGGCAATACGGAGCAGATGTTCTCCCAGCCGAAGGATCAGCGCACAGAAGATTACATTACAGGAAGGTTTGGTTAATATGAGAGATCTGTTTCAGGAACAGCTGCATGAACTGAAGCGGGAGCTGACCGTCATGGGCGCATCCTGCGAGGAAATCATTGCGCTGGCATCCCAGGCACTTACCGGTTGGGATGAAGCGCTGGCGCAAACTGTCAACACCATCGGCGCCCGGATCGACGAAAGCGAGCGCACCATTGAGACTATCTGCATGAAGCTTCTGCTGCGGCAGCAGCCTGTTGCCCGGGATCTGCGGCAGATCAGCGCTGCCATGAAGATGATTACAGACATGGAGCGGATCGGCGACCAGGCGGAGGACATCGTGGAGATCGTTCCCTATATGAACGCCCATCCTGACGAGAAGTACCCCAAGATCCGGGAAATGGCGAAAGCTGCCCAGGTCATGGTTACGGAAGCGGTGGATGCCTATGTGAAGCAGGATCTGGAATTAGCAAGAAAAGTCATGGCCCATGACGATGTGGTGGACGATTATTTCACCCAGGTCAAAAGCGGCATCATCGATATTATTGCAGCAGAGCCTTCTCAGGGTGAGTATGCGCTGGATCTTCTGATGATCGCCAAGTACTTTGAGCGGATCGGCGATCACTGCACCAATATCGCAGAATGGGTGGAATTTTCCGTTACCGGTATCCACAAGAATTGTCAGTGAGATGTAAAATGTATGTAAAGTCCATCTGAAATCTTGAATTTCGCTCCTAAAACAGCTAAAATTGTAAAAAACGCAAGGAGGTGCCCGCATGATTTGGTGTGTAGAGGATGATGCCAGCATCCGCGATATTGAAGTATACGCCCTCACATCTACCGGATTGGAAGCCAAAGGCTTTGAAGACGGGGACAGCTTTTGGAATGCGCTGCAGTCCGAAAAGCCGGATCTCATCGTGCTGGATGTAATGCTCCCCGGCAAGGATGGCGTCACACTGCTGAAGCTGATGAAAGCAAACGAAGCATTTGCAGACATTCCCGTGATCATGGCCACCGCCAAGGGTACGGAATACGATAAGATCCAGAGCCTGGACTTGGGTGCTGACGATTATTTGGTAAAACCTTTCGGCATCATGGAAATGGTCAGCCGGGTAAAAGCCGTGCTGCGCCGGTGCAAGCGGTCAGCGCCCTCCCATTTACTGAAGCTGGATGGCCTTGTGCTGAATCCCCACGAGCATACCGTCACCGTCGATGGGGAACGGATAATTCTAACCTACAAAGAATACGAACTTCTGCATCTGTTCCTTTCTCAGCCGGGTATCGCCTTTACAAGAGAGCAGCTGCTCTGCTCCGTGTGGAACACGGAGTACGCGGGAGAAACCCGGACTGTGGATATGCACATCCGCACCCTGCGGCAGAAGCTGGGCAGCTACGGCCATCTCATCGAAACCGTCAGAAATGTAGGCTACCGACTGGAGAACCGCCATGACAAGTAAGATCTTTCGCTCTACGGTCTTTGTTGCGGTTGTGGTTTTGCTGTGTTCTCTTGGGATTGTGTTGGGCGTTCTTTACAACCATTTTACCGGTGTGCAGGTGCAGCAGCTGAAGGACGAATTAAGCCTTGCGGTCACCGGTACGGAGCAGCATGGCAACACCTTTCTGGAAAATGTGGAAGCAGACCGCTTCCGGGTCACCTGGATCGACACCGACGGCACGGTTCTCTTTGATACCCAGGTGGATCAGACCGCCATGGAAAACCACGCTGACCGTGAAGAAATCCAGGAAGCCTTTGCCACCGGCTCCGGCAGTGCGGTGCGAAACTCGTCTACCCTTACAGAGCAGACCTATTATGAAGCACGCCGCTTAGCAGACGGAACGGTGCTGCGAATCTCCACCAATCAGGCCTCTGCCTGGGCGCTGATGATGGATCTGCTGTGGCCGATCATCCTGATCGCAGTGCTGGCCATTGGCCTTTCCTTAATTCTTGCCCGCAGGATGGCTAAGAATATTGTGGAGCCCATAAACAATCTGGATTTGGAGCACCCGCTGTCCAACGATACTTACGAAGAACTGTCACCCCTGCTGCGCCGGATCAACCGGCAGCATTTGCAGATCGATGCCCAGATGCGCAAGCTGCAGCGCAAGACCGACGAGTTTATTCAGATCACCTCTCACATGCAGGAGGGCCTGGTGGTGCTGGATAAGGAAACCCATATCCGCTCCATCAATTCCGCCGCCATGAAAGTTTTTGGCGCGGAGGCATCCTGCGTCGGCAGCAGCTTCTTCCAGGTAAACCGCAGCAATTCCCTTCGGCAAGCACTGAACGATGCCTTGGACAAAGGTCACGGAAGTGCTATGCAGGAAGTGGAGGGCAGAATCTACCGCTTCGATATGAGCAGCATTCAGTCCGACGGAAATCTGCTGGGCGCGGTGATCCTGGCGGTGGATGTAACGCAGTCCCAGAACGCGGAGCAGATGCGCCGGGAGTTCTCCGCCAATGTCTCTCACGAACTGAAAACGCCCCTGCAAGGCATTATCGGCAGTGCGGAGCTTCTGGAAAGCGGCATGGTGAAACCGGAGGACACCTCTCGTTTTGTAGGGCACATCCGCAAGGAAGCCGCCCGCTTGGTGAACCTGATCGAGGATATTATCCGGCTCTCCCAGCTGGATGAAGGGGTGGTTCTGCCCACGGAAACTGTGGATATGCTGGCTTTGGCCGAAGAAGTCAAAACCATTCTCCGTCCCAGTGCGCAAGAGAAGAATGTGCGCATCCACCTTTCCGGCAAAGGCTTTTCTGTGGTTGGTGTCCGCAGAATGCTCCATGAAGTCATCTATAACCTCTGCGACAATGCCATCAAGTACAATATCCCCGGGGGCAGCGTGACGATCCACGCGGAAAACAATGCCCTGGTTGTCAGCGATACCGGTATCGGCATTCCTGCCGAGCATAAAGACCGGATTTTTGAGCGGTTCTACCGGGTGGACAAGAGCCACTCCAAAGCCTCCGGCGGTACCGGTCTGGGTCTTTCCATCGTCAAGCACGCGGCAGCCTATCACAAGGCAGAAATCAGCCTGGAAAGCACGCCGGGTAAGGGCACAACAATCACCATTCAATTTTGCCTTTCGCAGCTTGTCAAAAAACAGCGCAATGCTCTGTAGGGGCGACCATTGGTCGTCCGGCAATTTTGGAACAAAAATGCATCGCAAAGTCTTGTTTTCTTCGAAAACTGCAACAATCACCGCCCCTAGGGTATCTGATGAAGCTGCCGGTTTTTGACAGTCTGAGACCGCATCCTATCAGGGTGCGGTCTTTCATTTTACATAGATTTTACTTACACTTTTCAAGCCCTCTATGGTTTTTACAAATGGCAAACTTTATACTGTAGGCTGTGGAAATAAAAATTCCCGTAAAGGAGTAAATTATGACAGCTTACATTTTTAAGGTCATCACCCTGCTGGGTGGCCTTGCTCTGTTCCTGTTCGGTATGGATATTATGGGCAAGGCTTTGGAGCGTCAGGCAGGCGGCAAATTGCAGACCATCCTGGCGAAGATGAGCAGCAATGTGTTCAAGGGCTTCTTGCTGGGTCTAGGCGTCACCGCTGTGATCCAGTCCTCTTCCGCGACCACGGTCATGGTGGTGGGCTTCGTCAACTCCGGCATTATGACACTGAAACAGGCCGTGGGTGTGATCATGGGTTCCAACATCGGTACCACGGTTACCGCATGGATTCTGTCCCTTAGCGGCTTAGAGGGTGACAGCTTCCTGATTAAGCTCTTCAAGCCTTCCACCCTGGCACCGCTGATCGGTATTATGGGCATCGTTCTCTACATGGGCAAGTCCGAAAAGAAGCGTGGCCTCGGCACCATCATGCTGGGTTTCATGGCCCTGATGACCGGCATGGATTTGATGTCCGGCTCCATGGCATTCCTGAAGACGGAAAGCTGGTTTGCTGACCTGATGATTTCTTTCACCAATCCCATTGTGGGCATCCTGTTCGGTGCAGTATTGACTGCCGTTATTCAGTCCTCTTCCGCATCCGTCGGTATCCTGCAAGGCTTGTGCAGCACCGGTGTTGTCACCTACGGCGCAGCCATTCCCATCATTCTGGGCCAGAACATCGGCACCTGTATCACCGCCATCATGGGCGCTATCGGTGCAAACCGCAATGCCCGCAGAACCGCCATGGTCCACCTGCTGTTCAATGTAGTGGGTGCTGTGATGTTTGCAGTTGTTTTCTATGGTCTGGGTATGGTTATCCAGTGGAACTTCCTGGGCGATTCTGTGCAGGCATGGGATATTTCCCTGATCCACACGGCATTTAACCTGATCGCCACTGCGGTTCTGATGCCTATGAACGGATTGCTGGTCAAGCTGGCCTATCTGTTCATTCCCGCAGAACATACGCCCCAGAAGAAAGAACTGCTGGACACGCGTCTGCTGGCTACCCCCGCCGTTGCTGTGCAGCGTGCCCACGAAATTGCCGGTGAGATGGCCTCCGATGCTGCCAGGGCCATGCACCTGGCCATGGGCCTGACCAAAAAATTTGATGTATCTGTCATGGAGCAGGTCATCGAACTGGAAGACAAGACCGACCGCTACGAGGATGCCCTGAACACCTACCTGGTGAAGCTGTCCGGCATGAATCTGTCCGTTTCTGATAACCGCATCCTCAACACCCTGCTGTATTCCATTTCTGACATCGAGCGCATGGCCGACCATGCCATGGCTGTAGCCAAGGCCGCCCTGGAGATGGAAGAAAAGAAGATCGAATTCTCCAAACAAGCCAAGGGCGAGCTGGCCGTTCTGGAGCAGGCTGTGCTGGATATTGTGGACCGCACCGTCGCCGCTTACGGCAGCTTTGACCGTGAGCAGGCCGCCAAAATCGAACCCCAGGAGCAGGTTGTGGATGCCCTGGTTCGTGAAGTGAAATCCCGCCATGTGCGCCGCCTGAGAGACGGCCTGTGCACCGTGGAATACGGCTTCGTGCTGGAAGACCTGCTGACCGCCTGCGAGCGCACCGCGGACCACTGCTCCAATGTGGCTGTGGAAATGCTGCAGGTTGCGGAAGGCAAGCTGGAAGCCCACGAATATCTCAATGCCCTGAAAGCCGGTGAACTCCACGAATCCGCTGCTTTTGCAGAGCAGTTTGCCCGCTATCAGGCACAGTACGCTTTCCCCGAGGATATCGCTTAACTGCATTCTATCCGGGTCCCGGGGTATGTTGAAAAACCATAAAGAAAACCCAAACACCCCTTTCCTATTTTGCCGCCATGCAATATAATAAAAGTGCAGCTTTGCTTTTGCAACATTCTGCGCGCCACGCGCGCCAAAGGAGAATATACTATGGCGGAATATATCAAGCTCCGGGCCGATGGCCTGGAAAAGCTCCGGGAAATGAATCCCCGGCTGATTTCCTACAATGTGGAAATGACCGAAGTCACCGGCGGCACCTTCTGGAAGGCCTACACCGATGCCCAGATCGACGGCACCGAGCAGGTTCCCCCACCGGATTTCAGCAAGGGCATGGGTGCCATGCACCAGTGGTACGATCCCATCGACACCACCAATCCCCGGCTGATTCAGCTGGCGAAGGCCCTGGGCAGCTGCTGGATTCGGGTTTCCGGCACCTGGGCCACCCGCACCTACTACGATTTTGACGGCACCGGTATGCCCGAGGGCTATAACAACCACCTGCGCAAAGAGCAGTGGATGAACCTGTGCAACTTTGTCAAGGCCGTGGGAGGCAAGCTGAAGATCAGCGTTGCCAACTGCGACGGTCTGCACAGCCACGACGAGCCCTGGAATCCCAGCCAGGCCAAGCTGATTTTCGACCTGAGCCGTGAGATGGGCACCCCCATCGAGGCGGTTGAGTTTGTGAACGAGCCCAATATGCTGAAGAACACCGGCTTTCCCAAGGACTATACCCCCGCAGACTTCCGCCGGGACCAGGATATCTTCCACAAGTGGGTACGCCAGAATTATCCCGAGTGCGCCATCATCGGCCCCTCCGATACCGATCCCAACGCCATGCGCGTGGATGCTGACGGCAATCCCCATCCCTGGGCACAGGGCGGTGACACCGCAGGCATTGCCGCTGCCCTGGCCTACTGCTCCACCGCAGATCTGATGGACGGCTGCCAAGAGATGCCGGATATTTTCTCCTACCACTATTACAACGGCGTTTCCGAGCGCATGGCCCCCATGATGCCCTCTGCCTACACCCCCTTTGAAGGCTGCATGAGCGAGGAATATCTGGGTGCCGCTGCCCATTCCGCCCGCTGCTTCCTGAGCTACCGGGATAAGTACGCCACAGCCGGCGGCGAAATGTGGGTCACCGAATCCGGCGATGCCGGTGCAGGCGGCCACACCTGGGCATCCACCTATGCGGAGGTAGTCCGCACCCTGAATGAAATCGGCTCCTTCGCCACCGTTACCAACGGTGTGATCTTCCACAATACCCTGGCCTCTTCCGACTATGGCTGGCTGAAGCACGGCACCTTTGTGCCCCGCCCCAGCTATTTCTCCGTACTGCTTTGGAAGAAGCTCATGGGCAACACTGTATTCGCTTCCGGTGAAGCCATCCGTCCCGGTGCCCATGTGTACTGCCACAACCGTGCCGACGGCAAGGAAGGCAAGGCTTACCTGGTGATCAATACCAGCTGGAGTGAATCCACCACCGTGGAGCTGCCCAAGGAAGCCACCGTCTATGCCCTCACCGGCAAGACCGGCATGCGCAGCCGCACCATGTGTCTCAATGGCACAGAGCTGGTTCTGGGAGAAAATGACCAGCTGCCCTCTCTGGATGGCGCCAATGTTCCCGCAGGCCGGCTGGAAGTCGCCCCCGGCAGCTGCACCTTCATCGTTCTGTAACTACGGATTCCAAAAAAGGCCACCATCCCGACATGCAGGATGGTGGCCTTAACTTATGAAAAAAGATGTAGGGGATTATCAATCGCCCCTCCGCCCGACTTCCCAAAAGGGTAACGGATTCTTCGACTCCCCTTCGACTTCGCTCAGGGTCGCTCAGAATGACAGATAAATGCAGAAAGCGCTCAAGTTCCCTCTGTCGTCCTGAGCGCGCTGCGAAGCAGCGCAGTCGAAGGACCCGCATCCCCATTACCCAGGTGCGATCTTGCTACCCGGCACGGACGCGCAATGCGCGCCCCTACACGCCCCAAAATTACATCGTAGGGCGGGGCCTTGTGTCCCGCCACATCGAATTCCCTCTGTAGGGGAGGGTCTTCTGCCGCCCGCGCAGCAATTGCGAAACAATTGTTGCAGTTTTCAGGACAGAAAGAATGATCGCCCTTACCGCTGCTGCCGGTACTCCTCGAAGCAGATGCCCCGCTCCCAAATCTCTTTCGCGATTTCCGGGGAATCGATGTAGCGGTAATGCCAGGGCTCATAGTTGATCTTGGTAATTTCCTCTTTGCCCTTGGGGTAGCGCAGCAGGAAGCCATACTTATGCAGCTTCGCCTGGACAATGCGGAACAGATCATCCAGTTCCAGAAGCTCCTGGGCCCCATGGGTCAGCTTGCCATCACGCAGAAAGCTTACATCAATGGCAAAGCCCGTGTGATGCTCGGAATGCCCGGGTCTTGCGGCGTACTTCTCCGCATAGGCCAGGCCGAATTTATAGAAATAATGGTCAAACGCCTTCTGCTGGGCTTCCAGGGTCCGGTAGCTGTTCAGCAGCGCGATCTCCAGGCCGTGATTTTCCCGGATATCCGCCTGCAATTTCAAAAACGCCTGGTAGGTCTTCTTCTCCACACAGAACCGGCTTCCCTCAGGATTTTCCACTTCCACCAGCTCCACCGTATCCAAAAACCCCTCCGGGATCTTATTTTCGCTGTTGATCAAAATCATATAGTCAGGCATTTTTATCCCTCCAGTTTTCTATGTAGGGCGGGGTGTTGCAGAGCGCAGCGAATCTTTCCATAATCGCCTGCCGGTGGCAGGCGCACCCCAACAAATTGGTCCCGCCGCTGCCGCACTTCCGGCGGGAGCAAGCCCCCGCCCTACATCATTTCCGCACAAAGCACACGATTGATTCCACATGCGCGCACCGTGGGAACAGATCCGCCGCCATAGCGTTCTTTACGGCATACCCCCGCTCCTTCAGCAGCGCCACATCTCTTCCCAGTGTAGCCGGGTCGCAGGAGACATACACGATCCTTCTGGGGTTGAACCGGGCCAGGGCTTCGATGGCATCGGCGTTGAGGCCCTTTCTGGGCGGGTCTACCACCACCACATCAGCCTTCACCCCCTGGCGCTCCAGTTCCAGGGCCGCAGCACCGGCGTCGCCGCAGAAAAATTCCGCGTTTTCGATGCCGTTGCGCTTGGCGTTCTCACGGGCATCTTCCACCGCCTGGGGAATCACCTCCACGCCGATGACCTTCCCCGCGGCCTTAGCCATGCACAATGTGATGGTGCCCACGCCGCAGTAGAGATCCAGCACCGTATCTTCCTTCGTAATGCCCGCCTGAGAAATGGCGGCATCATACAGCCGCTGAGCCTGATGGTGGTTTACCTGATAAAAAGACCGGGCAGACAGCCGGAAATCCAGGCCGCAGAGGGTATCTTCGATATAACCGGGGCCGTAGAGGGCAATAAACTCGTCTCCCAAAATGGTGTTGCCCTTTTTGGTGTTGACGCTGAGCACCAGGGTTGTAAAGCCCGGCACCTCCTGCAATCTTGCGATCAGATCCTCGGCATGGGGGAGCTTCCGGCCGTTCACCACCAGGCACACCAGCACCTGCTTTGACACCGCGCCCCGGCGCACATAGATGTGCCGCAGCAGCCCCTTGTGGGCGGCTTCATCATAGGCGGAGATTCTGAAATGGTTTACATAATCAATAACGATATCCTTCACCCGGTCGGTATCCTCCGGCAGGATCAGGCAGCGCTTGTTTTCCACCACGGTGTGGGTACCGGCCTTGAAAAACCCCGCATACACCCGTCCTTTGCGGCTTGCCACGGGATACTGGGCCTTATTCCGATAGCCATGGCAATCCGGCGCAGCAAGAATCTCCACCGTTTCCAGAGTTTCCCCACCCAAATGGTTCAGGCAATCCGTTACCCGCTGGGCTTTCAGCCGGGTCTCCTCTTCATAATCCATGTGCCAGAAATCGCAGCCGCCGCAGCTTGCCGAAATAGGGCACTGCCGCTGCACCCGATGAGAAGATTTCTCCAAAATCTCCACAATTTTGCCCGCGGCCCAGTTTTTTGCCGCCTTTTCAATGGTAACGCGGCAGCGTTCCCCCACGATGGCATTGGGCACAAACACGGCGCAGCCTTCGATTTTGGCAACGCCCTGACCTTCCGCGGTATAGTCGGTAATCACCGCTTCATAGATGTTTCCTTTTTCCAGCATCAGATATCCTCCAGCTTCTGCTCCATGCACAGATAGCGGCTTTTCATTCCCAGATTCCGGTAAAAAGCCTCGGCGCTGCCGGGAAAATCCCACACCCGCAAGGTGATGTAGTCAAAGCCCCGCTGCTTCGCCCAATCCACCGCATGGTGGTAGAGAGCGCTTCCGATGTGCTGCCCCCGGGCGGTTTCCTCCACGCACAGGTCGTCAATGTAAAGCTCTTTCCGGCCCAGAATGCAGTCGTTCCCTTCCACCGTCTGGCACTGGCAGAAGCAGTAGCCCAGCACATGGGCATCCTCCGCAATGAAGATGGGACAGTTTTCATCTTCCAGCAGCGCTTCCAGCTCTTGCGCGCTATATTTGATGGCCCCGTCCCGGAACAGGTCGGGCCGCCCCACATGATGCACCTGCCCCACCTGAGCCAGCAGCCGCAGCATCCCGGGGATATGTCTTGTTTCCGCTCTTACGATTTCCATAGCACTCGCCTTCCAAAGTTTTTTTCATCATAGCACAAATTCCAAACCCGGTAAAGGGAATTCTTGTTTTTCCGGAGCGTGTATGCTACCATGTATGTATTCCATACGCCATGTAGGGGCGCGCATTGCGCATCCACCCCTTCCCAAAAAGAGAACGGATTCTTCGACTACGCATCTATCGATGCTCCGCTCAGAATGACAGCAAAAAAAACCAGCCATCCCCATTTCTCTGTCATTGCGAAACCAGTGCGCACACTGGTTGTGGCAATCCGCATCCCATCCTCAAAAAGGAATCCAAATATATGAATTATGTAAACTGCAATTTATGCCCCCGGCGGTGCTGCGTGGATCGCACCACCGGAAAAACCGGCTTCTGCCGCTGCCCGGACACCGCCCTGGTGGCTAAAACCATGCTCCATAAATGGGAAGAGCCCGCCCTGGCAGGCAACCGCGGCAGCGGTGCCATCTTCTTCGGCGGCTGCACCCTGGGATGCCGTTATTGCCAGAACGCCGCCATCAGCTGCGGTCCCACCGGAAAACCCACTGACAGCGCCCAGCTGCGAGCCATGATGGAAGATTTAATTTCCCAGGGGGCGGAAAATATCGACCTGGTGACCCCCACCCAGTTTCTTCCCACCATTGTTCCGGCCCTTTCTCCGAAGCTCCCTGTCCCGGTGGTGTATAACTGCGGCGGCTACGAGCGGGCGGAAACCCTCCGGGAATTGGAAGGCCTGGTGGATATCTACCTGCCGGACATGAAGTACGCCGACGCATCTCTGGCTGCGGCCCTTTCCGGCGCGCCCAATTATTTCCCCACCGCAGCCGCCGCCATCCGGGAGATGGTGCGCCAGACAGGGTTTCCCCAGTGGAATGGGGACCGCCTGACCCGGGGCACCGTAATCCGCCACCTGATTCTGCCGGGTCATGTGGAAAATTCCCTGAAAGTGCTGGACTGGATCGGGGAAACCTTCGCCCCCGGGGAGGTTCTGGTGAGCCTCATGCGCCAGTACACCCCCATGGGGAATCTTCCCGCCCCCCTGGACCGCACCGTTACCGACGAAGAGTACGACGCGGTGCTGAGCTGGATGTACCTCAACGATCTGGATGGTTTCACCCAGGACGCACCCGCCGCCGATACCCAATTCATCCCGGATTTCTGAGCCTGCCCAATTCCCTGCAGCGGGCAACCGAATTTCCTCTGTCATCCTGAGCATGGTGCTCCGCGCAGCGAATCATAAATGAACATGCTTGCCGGGGGCAAGCATACCGCAATTCCTGCGAAGCGCGCCGAAGGATCCGCATCCCCCGAATTCCCCACATGCCCACAGAAAAGCGCCATGGCAGGCCTGCCATGGCGCTTTTTCGTATTTTTTTACAGCTCAGGTTCCCATTCCAGATCCACGAAGGGGAAGTAATTCCGGTTGGCATATTGGTAATCGAAGACGCTGAGATCGCCGCAGTGGATTCCGGGGGGATCGCAGGTAATGATGGCGCCGGCGTGGTCCTTCCACCAGCCCTTGAAATGCTGGGAGGATTTCAGGCCCAGATAGCGCATCTGGGTGTAGTTGATGCCCACCATCTCAAAGGGGCCCTTGCACATGGTCTGCCGGGGACGGGAGGACACCACAATATCCACATTGCCCACCTGCAGCCGCACAGACAGATCCAGATTGGTCTCACCGCCGCCGCCCATGGGAGAGACATTGACAAACTTACCGTCGCAAATGGCCTTCACATAGGCATTTTCCAGTGCGATAGGCTCGCCGTGGAGCTTATCGGTCTTGGCACCCAGCAGGCAGCTGATGGTGCTGCCGACGCCTGCCTTGGCAGCCAGCTGCGCCACCTCAGGATCGCAGATATGGCCGAAGGCAGAGCCGGGCAAATTCCGCTTCAGCATTTCCCGCAGCAGGAAGGTGCCGTCGCCGGGGGCACCGCCGCCGGGGTTATCGGAGGATTCGTTGATCACCACAGGGAAGGCCTCTGCCTTTTCCGCGGCGTCAAAGGCTTCCGCGGGAGAAAGGGTGGGAACCCGGAAGGTATAGCGGTCGTTCCAGGCGGTTCTGGCCACTTCCAACGCCGCTGCGTCCGCAGCTTCCTTGGTTTCCGCCATGGCCGTCACAGACACGCCGCACTGGGGAATATCCGCGTAGGGGAAGCCGTGGAAGAAGGTCACCTGCTTCAGACCCGGAATTTCCTGCTCCAGCCGGATGGTCAGCTGCTGGATCTTATGGGCGGGGCCGGAGAGGGTCACGCCGGCAGTGGGGGCAAAATGCCAGGGCAGCTTAATGATCCGCTTATACAGCCGCTTTCCGGTGCGGACGATGTTGGCAAGCAGGTCCATGGTCACCCGGGAGCTTTCGTACATATCCACATGGGGGTAGCACTTGACACCCACCAGAACATCGGAATATTCCACCATTTCTTCGGTAATGTTGCCATGCAGATCCAGCACGATGCTCACAGGGATTTCCCGGCCGAACCGCTGCCGCACGGCCCGGAGAATTTCGCCTTCAATGTCAGGATAGCCCACGCTGGCACCCGCGCCATGGCAGTTCAGGGCGATGGCGTCCAAAGGCTGCTTCTGATGCTCTTCCCAGAGCATGTCCACCAGTCGGTCCCGGAGGTTCTCCAGGGTATGGGTGGGGATTCTGCCGGAGGGATTGGCGTTGGCAAAGAGGGTGGGGACCAAAGTAATGCCCTGGGCCTGCGCCTCCGCAATGTAGCCGCCCAGAAAGCTGCGGACGCCGGTATGTTTTTCTAAAATCTCCTGCCCTTCCAGATAAGCCATCTTCCGGAACAGGGTTTCATCCGTAGCCACATTGGAAAAGGCGTTTGTTTCGTGGGAAATACCGCCGATACCGATACGCATAACAGTGCACTCCTTTTTTATTTTTGATAATCCCATTGTAGCACCCGCAAAAAAGAAACGCAATATCCTTTTCTCCGGAACAGGCAAAGACGCTGCCGCAACGCGGCAGCGTCTTACCTTTTATTTCTTTGCTTTCCAGGCTTCCACAGCGGTGGCAACGCGCTGATAATCGTTGGTGAGGATGGTATCCACGCCCCAATCCAGATACTGCGCCACTTTCTCCGGGTCATCCGTGTAGAACAGATTGCAGAGAATGCCCTTTTCGTGGGCTTTCCGGCAAATCTGAGCCACATAGTCCTCCCCATAGAATTTAAAATGAGGAATATACAGCTGGATCTTGGTGCAGCCCGTAGCCAGGGCTTTTTCCACCAGATCTTCCGGCTCCTTGCCTGCACCGGCGCACCGGGGGATCTGGGGTGCCAGCCGCTGCAGCTGCCGCAGCAGCGGCACATGGCCGGACATGAAATACACATGCTTCTCGCAGTCATACTGCTTAATCAGCCGGGCCATTTCCAAAATCACTTCATCGGCAATGGGATGCTCTGCGCCCCGGTCCTTGATATGGATATTCATAATGGTCTGCCCGGCGAATTTTTTCAGAATATCCTCAAAGGTGGGAATCTTCAGCCCTGCGTATTCCGGGCTGTAGACGCTGCCGAAATCGTATTGCAGCAACTGCTCATACGTATGCTCCCACACGAAGCCGGTGCCGTTTGACACTCTGTCCAGCACCGGGTCGTGAATGGACACGATGGTGCCGTCCTTGGCGGCCCAGAGGTCGAATTCAATTTCCTCCGCTCCCATAGCCACTGCCGCGCCGTAGGCAGGCAAGCTATTCTCCGGGGCGATGGTGTTGAAGCCCCGGTGGGCGCACACTCTGGGATAGCCCATCCAGTGATCATACGGTACCATAGCCGCGCCACCGTTGCGGTACTTCCAGGGTCTGCGGCCCGCCTCCACATAGTGGTGATGGCAATCCGGGGCGTTGCCGTAGCCCGCGGGCTTTAAATAGCGCTGCTTGGGGTCAAATTCCGCGGTGGCTTCGCCCACGGCGCTTTTCATATTGGCAAGCACGCTGCCATCCGGGGCCACGATCATGCTGCAGCCGCCGGTGGGGGAATCCAGGCCCATACTCACGGAAGACCGCACCACATAGGCGTTGGTGTTGTAGGCGCAGAACTTGTGCAGGGTTTCCAGGGCATCGTGGGAATCGCTGCGCTGATGGGAGCAGGCCACAATCACATCCGGGTCAAACCGGGCGATATTTGCAAAGCTCTCATAAAAGTAGGCGTCATAGCAAATGAGGAAGCCGTAGCGCACCCCGTCGATTTCCAAAATGGTGGGTGCCTCCGCCTGGAAGGTGTAGTCCTTGTCCAGACCGTAGAGCCCCATTTCCATAGGCACCAGATGCTGCTTGTAGTATTGCCCCGCCAAATTTCCCTGCCGATTGAATGCCAGGGTGGTATTGCGCAAACCTTCGGGAGAATCCCAGGCGCAGCCCACGAATACAACCGCATTGCAGCGCTTAGCAGTCTCAGCGCAGGCAGCCAGCAGCGGCGCTGTAAAGGCGCTTCTGCTCTCTTCCAGCTGGGCCTTGGTCCTTACCTTAGCCGGTACATTGGCATATTCCGGCAGCACGATCATATCCAAAGAATCGTCACACCGGTTCAGCGCATCCAGTTCCCACTGAAACCGATTCGCAGAATCGGAATACTCCGTACTATACGGCGGCTGTATCACACAAACTTTCATGATGTACCTCCCGAATTCCATTCGCCCTCGACGGCCCGCCCCGGATTTCCATCGGGTTACGGATTCTTCGACGCGCCTTCGGCTTGCTCAGAATGACAATCAGAAGAATCGGCTTTCCCCATTCCACTGTCGTCCTGAGCGTGGTGCGACCCGCAGCGAATCATAAATGATCATGCTTGCCGGTGGCAAGCATACCGCAACTAATTGCGCAGCGCGCCGAAGGACCCGTACCTTACAGATCCAGTTTCAGATCATTTTCCTTAATCCAGCCCCACTTGCGCAGCACCAGGCCGAAGGCCCAGCTGAGGATGGCCGGCAGCACAAAGCAGATCAGCACCAGCCCGATCCAATCCATAGCCGTAATCACCTTGCCCGCATTCACCCAGCCGGTGTAAACACCGATCTGCCCCACAAAACCGCAGGTGCCCATGCCGGAACTCACCGGCGCGCCGTTCATTTCCAGCTTGAACAGGCAGGTGGCCAGAGGGCCGGTGATGGCGGAAGCCAGTGTGGGCGGGATCCAGATCTTCGGATTTTTCACAATATTGGGCATCTGCAGCATGCTGGTGCCCACGCCCTGGGCAACCAGGCCGCCCCAGCGGTTTTCCCGGAAGCTCATCACGGCGAAGCCCACCATCTGGGCGCAGCAGCCTGCCACCGCAGCGCCGCCTGCCAGACCCGTCAGACCCAACGCCGCGCAGATGGCCGCGGAGGAAATGGGCAGCGTCAGGGCAATGCCCACCACTACGCTCACGGCAATGCCCATCCAGAAGGGCTGCAGCACCGTGGCCCATTCCACGAATTCACCCACAGCGGAAGCCGCCTTGCCGATAGGCGCCGCCACCAGGGCGGAGATGCCCACACCTGCCAGGATGGTCACGATGGGGGTCACCAGAATGTCGATTTTGGTTTCCTTGGACACCAGCTTGCCGCACTCACAGGCAATAATTGCCACGAAGTACACAGCCAGCGGGCCGCCTGCGCCGCCCATGGCGTTGGCAGCGAAGCCCACGGGAATCAGAGAAAACAGCACCAGCGGCGGGCAGTTCAGTGCGAAACCGATAGCCACCGCAATACCCGGTCCCACCATAGCGGAGGCCAGTCCTCCGATGGTATAGCTGATCTGATTTTCCCCGGTGGCATCCTTAATGGTAACGATGATCCGGTTCAGAAAATCGATGCCGAACTGCTGTCCGATGGTGTTCAGGATGGTGCCCACCAGCAGTGTGCAGAACAGGCCCTGTGCCATAGCACCCAACGCGTCGATGCCATAGCGTTTTGCCGACAACCGAATGTCCTTTTTCTTGAGAAACTCCTTGATTTTTGCCATTTTTTCCACGTCTTTCATAAGAATGTAGCCTAGATGAAAGCCGCGCAGACCCAGCATTTTTTTGCGAATCTGCCCTATGCGGACCCCGAAGCGCTGGCGTACACAGCGCCCCGGCCGCCTTCGGTGCCGGCAGCCTTCCTTTGCGCCTTCCACCCAAGCCCAAACCTATGGAAATTATTATAGCTGCCGCCCCCAAAATGTCAAGGCACATCCCGCCGCTGGTCGCCCAGAAGTTACGGATTCTTCGACGCGCCTTCGGCTTGCTCAGAATGACATGCAGAAGAGCCAGCCTTCCCCATTCCTCCGTCGCCCTGAGCGTGGTGCTCCGCGCAGCGAATCATAAATGAACATGCTTGCCGGGGGCAAGCATACCGCAATTCTGCAAAGCAGCGCAGTCGAAGGGCCCGCATCCCCCTATCCCCCCATGGGGGATGAAAAATTCATGCCCCGACAGTAAATCTTTCATTGACTTTCCCTGCCGAAATGAGTAGAATAATACTGATACATTATGCGTTCCTTTCCGGGAGCGCGTTATGGACGAGAATCAAGTATTAGGAGGAAATCACTTTGAAGGATTGGGCATTCACAACGACTGTCGAAGAGATGGAAGCTGCCACCAATGCGTTGCTGGAAACTGCAAACAAGGTCGGCGCTGACACCTGGCAGCAGAGAGTCAAGAATCAGACTCCCCATTGTGGCTTCGGCGAAGGCGGTACCTGCTGCCGTATCTGCTCCATGGGCCCCTGCCGCATCACCCCCAAGAGCCCCAGAGGTATCTGTGGCTGCGACGTTCACGGCATCGTCGCCCGTAACTACCTGCGCTTTACCGTTGGCGGTACCGCTGCACACTCTGACCACGGCCGTGAAATCATGCACACCCTGCACCAGACCCGCGAGGGCGGCAACTATCAGGTCAAGGACGCTGATAAGCTGATCCGCATCGCCAAGGAATGGGGCGTCGAGACCGAGGGCAAGGACATTTATGACCTGGCTCATGAGATGGCTGAGATCGGCCTGCTGGAGTACGGCTTCCCCTTCGGCGAGCAGAAGTTCGCACAGCGCGCTCCTGAGCACACCAAGGAACTGTGGCGCAAGGCTGAGATCATGCCCCGTGCAATCGACCGCGAAATCGCCACCGCTATGCACATGACCCATATGGGTAACTCCTCCCTGGCAGAGGCTCTGATCCGTCAGTCCCTGCGCGCCGGCCTGTCCGACGGTTGGGGCGGCTCCATGATGGGCACTGAGTTCTCCGACGTTATGTTCGGCACTCCCCGCCCCATCGACACCGAGGCTAACATCGGCGTCATGGAGAAGGACAATGTCAACATCGTGGTCCATGGCCATGATCCCTCCCTGTCCGAAATGGTCGTGTACTACGCCAACGATCCCGAGATGATCGCCTACGCCAAGAGCATGGGCGCCAAGGGCATCACCGTTTCCGGCGTCTGCTGCACCTCCAACGA
>JAFSEW010000063.1 GCA_017435525.1 Oscillospiraceae bacterium
GGTGATCTTCTTGCCGTCGACAACGATGTTGTCCTCGCCAGCCTCGACAGTGTGAGCACCGAAGGGAGCAGCGTAAGCGCCCTGGGTGGAGTCATACTTCAGCAGGTGAGCCAGCATCTTGGGAGAGGTCAGGTCGTTGATAGCAACAACCTCGAAGCCCTCAGCGCCGAACATCTGACGGAAAGCCAGACGGCCGATACGACCAAAACCATTGATAGCAACTTTAACAGACATGGTATATTCCTCCATTTGTATTGCCGCTTTCGCAGCATATTTTAATGAACTTTGCCTCAGACATTCGATATGCCCGTACGGATTCATTATACAATACAAGAAAGGCCTTGTAAAGTAGTATATTCAGAAAAATCCCAATTTTTTTGCGCAGATGTTTGTGCTGATGTTACAAAATTTCCCAGCCGCAGCCTGCAAAGAACCCCTGGATTTCCTCCCGGTTTGCGCTGACGCTGCCCTGGAAAAAGCCGGGTTTTCCGCCGCCCCGACCCCGGAGCGCCTGATTCATGGCAGCGCCCAGGGCTTTTACATCGCCCCCGTGGGACACCATGCACAGCTGGTAGGTTTCTGCGCTTGCGCAGAATACCGCGGCGATGCCGCCGCAGGTTTTGGCAATGCGGTCTGCCAGCTCCCGGATATCTGCCGGAGCAAGGCCTTGGGCAAAGTGCAGCACATTGCCCTTTCCCCGGTAAGAAGCCGCCACATGGTCGAAAAGCTGCCACTGCAGCCCCGTGACCCGGAATTTTTCCCCGTTCAGGGCTTCATTCATCTTTCGGGCCGCTTCGCCGGTTTCCATGATCTTGGCAGAGAAAGCCTGGCTCACCTGCCGGTTCTGCTCATAGGCCCGGCGCAGATGGTCGAAGGCTCTTTTGCCGCTGACCATCTCCAGGCGCACCCCGTTGCGGAACTTGACACAGCTGAGGATCTTCACCAGACCCACCTCACCGGTGAATTTTACATGGGTACCGCAGCAGGCGCAGATATCCGTGCCGGGAAACTCCACGATTCTCACAGGGCCTTCCAATGCCTTTTTGAACCGGTAGGGGATAGAGGGCAGTTCCTCCGGCGCAGGGTACCAGGCTTTTACAGCCCGGTTTTCCCAGATGGCGGCGTTGGTCAGGTCTTCGATTCTTTGCAGATCTTCCCCGGGCACCGGTCCCGCCACATCCACCGTCACCAGTTCGCTGCCGATATGAAAGCCCATATTCTGGTAGCCGTAAAGGGCGTGGATGATGCCGGACACCATGTGCTCGCCGCTGTGCTGCTGCATCAGGTCAAAGCGCCGCTCCCAATCGATGGCGCCTTCCACGGTTTGACCCACAGTCAGCGGGCCGTCGCACAGATGCACTACCGCATTCTCCCGCTCCTGCACATCCAGCACATTTCTGCCCCCCAGAATGCCCAGGTCGCAGGCCTGCCCGCCCCCTTCGGGGTAAAAGGCGGTGGCATCCAGAATAATCTCCCATCCGTCCGGGGTTTCTTCACAGCCAAGCACCGTAGCGGAAAAGGTGCGGATATGGGTATCTTCATAATACAGCTTTCGGGTTTCCATGGCGTTTCTCCTTGCGTACATTTTTCACAATTGTACCACACCGGCAGCGGATATGCGATATTTAATTATAAATTTTTTGTGACCGGGGTAGAAGTTGGAACTTTTTTGTGCTATACTGTTTGTAAGTATACCATAATGGAGAGAGTGTGCTATGATCGAACTTTTGGCCCCTGCGGGGTCTATGGATGCCCTCCGGGCGGCAGTGCAGAACGGTGCCAACGCCGTTTACTTAGGCTGCGGCACCTTCAATGCCCGGCAGAGCGCAAAGAACTTTACACCCCAGTCTCTGGTGGAGGCAGTGAAGTACTGCCATATCCGGGGCGTTGCGGTGCATCTTACCTTAAATACCCTGGTTTCCGACAAGGAAATGCCGGAACTGATAGAACTGATCCGCCACGCCGCTGCCAGCTGCGTGGATGCCTTCATTGTGCAGGATCTGGGCGTGGCACAGCTGTGCCGGCAGATTGCCCCCAAGGTAGCCATCCACGGCTCCACCCAGATGACTATCCACAGTCTTCCCGGCGTGCTGATGTGCGCCGCCATGGGCATGACCCGGGTGGTGCTGAGCCGGGAGCTGAACCGGGATGAGATCCGCTATATCTGCAAGAATTCCCCCATTGAAATTGAAGTATTTGGCCACGGTGCCCTGTGCATGTGCTATTCCGGCCAGTGTTACCTTTCCGCAGCCATCGGCGGCCGCTCCGGTAACCGGGGCCGGTGCGCCCAGCCCTGCCGCCAGAGCTACGGCTACAACCGCTGGGAAGAGCGGTATCCCCTGAGCCTGAAGGACAATTGCCTGATTCCCTACCTGCAGGAGCTGGAGGAGATGGGCGTTGCCTCTTTGAAGCTGGAAGGCCGCATGAAGCGGCCTGAGTATGTGGCCACCGTCACCCGGGTGTACCGGGAGGCTCTGGACACCGGCCGTGTCACCAAAACCATGGCCCAGGATCTTTACACCGCCTTCAACCGTCAGGGCTTTACCGACGGCTACTACACCGGCAAGCTGGGCGCTGCCATGTTCGGCATCCGGGAAAACACCGAGGACGATCCCCGCTGGCTGAAGGAAGCCCAGCAGACCTATGAAACCGCCGAAAACGGCCGGGTACCCCTGCAATTTATTATGCGGGTGACCCCCCAGGAGTGCTGGCTCACCGCCACCGATCCGGAAGGTCACAGCTGCACCGTATACGGCCCGCTGCCGGAGCCTGCCATGCGCATGGGTCTGACCGAAGAAATGCTGGCTGCCCGGCTTACCAAAACCGGCGGCACCCCTTATCATTGCGCCGGTACCAGTATCTATGTAGATCCGGGCCTGATGCTCAGCGCCTCTGCCATCAACGGTATGCGCCGGGATGCCCTGAACCAGATCACCGCTCTGCGGGCCAGACGGGAAAACCCTGTGCTGAACAAAGCCCAGAAAGTACAGATGATCCCCGGCCCCAAGACACCCCCGGAGCTGACCGTGCAGGTGACCACCCGGGAGCAGGTGACCGACGAATTGCTCCGCTGCCAGCCTGCGGCGCTGTATATCCCCCTGCATCTGCTCACCGCCGACACCGAATGGTGCCGCCGGATCGCCCGCCGGGGCAATGTCTGCGCGGTGCTGCCCAGAATCCTCCACGATGGCGAGCTGCCAAAGGTGCAGGAAGCCTTGACCGTCCTGCGAACTCTGGGTGTGAAGGAAGTGCTGGCAGGCAACCTGGGCATGATTCTCGCCGCACGGCAGTGCGGCATGCGTGTCCGGGGTGACTACGGACTGAACATCTATAACTCCGTTGCCATGAACGCAGCGCGGGAGCTGGAACTGCGCAGCGCCACATTGAGCTTTGAAATGACCCTGCCCCAGATCCGGGATGTGAGCAAGGCTGTGCCCTGCGAGATCCTGATCTATGGCCGTCTGCCCCTGATGGTCACGGAAAACTGCATCATCCAGGGCAAAACCGGCAGCTGCAGCTGCACCATGGGCCCCACCAAGCTGGCAGACAAGACCGGCGCGGAATTTCATGTGATCAAGGACGGCGCGTCCTGCCGCAGCGTGCTGCTCAACGGCAAGAAGCTGCACCTGATGGACCGCCACGAAGATCTTTCCCACTTAGGGTTGTGGGCCACCCGTCTCTACTTCACCACCGAAAACGGCAGGGAAGTGGATCAGGTGCTCCGGGCTTACCAGGAAGGCGCTGCCTTTGACCCTGGTGCCTGCACCAGAGGCCTTTACTTGAGAGGAATCGACTGATTATGCTTATCCTTGCATCCCAATCCCCCCGGCGGAAAGAACTGCTGGGATTATTCCACATTCCCTTCACCGTGCAGGTGGCGGACATTGACGAAGCCATGGACGCTTCTCTGCCCCCGGAAACAGAAGTTGCCCGGGTCAGCCGTGCCAAGGCGGATGCCATTGCCCGCAATTTCGAAGATGTTGTTATCGCCGCCGATACCATCGTGGTGCTGGATGGCCGGGTACTGGGCAAGCCCACCGATGAAGCCGACGCCGTGGAGATGCTGACCGCCCTTTCCGGCCGGGATCACCAGGTCATGACCGGCGTCACCGTGCTCCGGGGAAGCGAAATTCTCACCCACACGGAGATTACCCACATCCATTTCCGCCCCATGTCCCCGAAAGAGATCGCGGACTATGTGGCCACCGGCGAGCCTATGGACAAGGCCGGAAGCTATGGCATCCAGGGCGGTGCCGCCCTCTTCGCGGAGAAGATGCACGGGGATTATTATAATGTAATGGGCCTTCCGGTGTGCCGCCTGTGGCAGATGCTCCGTAAAGTCGCCCCCGATCTCATGGAGGATACCCAATGAAACACTATTTTTCCCGGCGTGTCCGGGCTGTGCTGATTATCGCCGTGCTGCTGGCCGTGGTGCTGGCGGTTGTCACCGGTGTTACCGGCAAGGACATTCCTAAAATGCTGGTGCAGAGCGTTATGACCCCTCTGCGGACCAGTGTCAGCCGGCTGCAAGATCAGGCGGAACAGCTTTACAGCTATATGTTCCGCTATGAAGCCCTGGCAGCGGAAAATGCCGCCCTGAAGGAAAAGCTGGCCCAAATGGAGGACGATGCCCGTAAAGCCGACTCCATGGCCCGCGAAAATGACCGCCTGAAAGCCCTGCTGGAGCTGAAGGGCGCCCATGAAGACTATGTGCAGGTGGATGCCTATGTCATTGCCTGGGAATCCACCGACTGGAACAACACCCTCACCGTCAACCGGGGCACCTCCGCCGGTATTGACACCGGCATGTGCGTCATCACCGCCAACGGTCAGGTTGTGGGCCTGGTGACGGAAGCCGGCCCCAATTACGCCGTGGTCACCACCGTGCTGGATTCCAGCCTGGAAATCAGTGCCACCATCGCCACCTCCGGCTACAACGGCATGGTCAAGGGCAACTACACCTACGGCAACGAAAATATGCTGCGCATGGACTATCTGCCCTCTTCCGCCATTATCCGCAACAACGAGCAGGTGGTCACCTCCGGTTCTACCATGTACCCCAGAGACCTGATTCTGGGCTATATCATTGACGCCGGTTTCAATGACACCGGCGTTGCCAAGTACGCCGTGCTGGATCCCGCTGCCGAGATCGAGACGCTGGAGCAGGTGTTTATCCTCACCTCCTATAATGTTGGGTGACGGCCATGGCAAGACGCAAGTATGATTTTCAGCCGGATCGCCCCCAAACCGATCTGCTGGACAAGCTCTATCTGACCAAAAAACAGCGGCTGAGTCTGCTGAAATGGTCGCTCCACGCTCTGGTGGTGCTGGTGCTTTCCCTGATTCAGGATGTGATCCTGTGCCACATGGACATCCTGGGTGCCACCACCGATCTGGTGCCCGGCGCTGTGTTCACCTTGTGCGTGCTGCTGGGTTCGGAGCGGGGCTGCATCTTTACTTTGGCTGCGGCCGCGCTGTTTCAGTTCTCCGGTGCGGCACCCGGCGTTTATGTGATCGCGCTGATTCCCTTCATCGCCATCACCCTTTCCGCGCTGCAGCAGACGCTGCTGCGCAAAGGAAAAGGCTCCGACCTGCTTACCGCAGCCATTGCCGTTCTGATCTATGAATTTGCCGTTTTCGGCATCAGTGTGGGTATCGGGGAAACATCCCTGTTTCGGGTGTATTCCGCCGCTGCCACCGGGGTTATGACCGTAATTTGCAGTATCGGGCTGTATTTCCTTTTCACCGCTATCGAAAAAATCGGAGGCAATCCATGGAACGCATAAGTCAATTCCGCGTCCGGGCTTTTACGGCGATCTTTGCGCTGGTGCTTTGTTTCTTTGCCTACAAACTGTATGACCTGCAGATCGTAAAAACAGGAGGCAAGGTGAATAACGTCACCGCCTACACCACCTGGACCCGCGTAAAAGCCGCCCGGGGCGATATTCTGGACCGGAACGGTAACGTTCTGGTGGGTAACCGCGCCAGTTATGACCTGGTGATCAACCACTATGTCATGCGCAGCTCCCCCACGCCCAACCAGTCTATCTATGATCTGGTTACCCTGTGCAAGGATTTGGACATCGAATACACCGACCGTTTTCCCGTAACCCAGAGCCGCCCCTTCACCTATACCCTGGATGATTACAACTCTGCCTGGCAGGGGTATTTTCAGACCTTCCTGCAAAACCGCGGTCAGCTGGACTCGGATATTTCCGCCCCCATGCTGATTCAGCAGCTGCGCAAGAGTTACGAAATCCCTGAAGCCTGGACCGATGAGGAAGCCCGTTTGGTCATCGGCATCCGCTACGAGCTTTCCCTCCGGGACCTGACCAACCTTTCCAACTATGTGTTCATCGCCGACGCCAGTGACGAAGACCTTTCCGCCATCATGGAGCTGAGCACCCCGGGCATGAATGTGGAATCCTCCACCGTCCGGGAATACCACACCGAGTACGCCGCCCATATCTTAGGCTATGTGGGTGCCATGAGCAAGGAGCAGTGGGAATACTACAAGACCATCAAGGACGAAGAAGGCGAGCAAATATATGCCATGGACGCGGAAGTGGGTCAGAGCGGCTTTGAGCAGGCTTTTGAACAGTACCTCCACGGCACCGACGGCATCCGCGTGGACACCGTGACCCCCGATGGCACCGTTATCGATTCCTACTACAAAATTGAGCCCAAAGCAGGTAACAACGTGGAAACCACCATCGACATTGCCCTGCAGCGTGCCGCCGAGGAGCAGCTGGAAGCCACCATTCTGGAGCTGCAGAACAATCCCAACGAAAAGGCCGCCGGTAAGGACGCCGAAGGCGGCTCCCTGGTTGCCATGGATGTGAAAACCGGTCAGGTGCTGGCCTGCGCCAGTTACCCCACCTACGATCTGGCTACTTTCTTTGAAAACTATAACGAGATCGTGGCGGACGAGCGGGACCCCCTGTATAACCGCGCTCTGAACGCTGCCTATCCCCCCGGCTCCACCTATAAAATGTGCATGGTCATCGCGGCCATGAATGCCGGCACCCTGAATATGGAGAAGACCATTGAAACCAAGGGTGTTTACGACAAGTATATCGACACGGATTTCGCCCCCACCTGCCTGTACTACACCTCTACCTGGGAGCTGGATACCCACGGCACCATCAACGCATCCATGGCCCTGTGCGTTTCCTGCAACTATTTCTTCTATGTGCTGGGTGACAAGCTTGCCATCTCTTACATTGACGAGACCGCCAAAAGCCTGGGTCTGGGCGAGCCCACCGGCATCGAGCTGTATGAGAACATCGGCCACCGGGCCAACCCGGAAACAAAAGCCGAGGTTTACAAGGGCGACCGTACCCAGTCCGGCTGGTACAACGCCGATACCATCCTGACCGCCATCGGTCAGTCGGAAAACCGGTTCTCCACCATGCAGCTTTGCTCCTATGTGAACACCCTGGCCAACGCCGGTACCCGCTACCGGGCCACCTTCCTGAGCCGCATCGTCTCTACCGACTATCGGAATCTGGTGCTGGAAAACCGCCCCGAAGTGCTGGGCAAGGCAGAGATCTGCAACGACGCCTACCTTTCCTACATGCAGGGTATGCGGATGGTGGCCTCCTATAATGAGAGCACCCGCTACCATGGCACCGCCGTTTCCATCTTCGGCGACTATCCCATTGAGGTCTGCGCCAAGACCGGTACTGCCCAGACCGGTATTCCCAACACCTCCGACCACGGTCAGTTCGTCTGCTTCGCCCCCTACAACGATCCCCAGATTTCCGTTGCGGTGTTTGGCGAGAAGGCAGGCAGCGGCTCCGTTATGGGTCATGTAGCCAAGGCGGTTCTGGACGTTTACTTCGCTGTTGACAGCGTAGGCGATGTGCCTGTTTACGAAAACCAGATGAGCTAAATAGCTTGTATCCCCGGTGCGAAAGCACCGGGGATTTCTTTTTCTTAATAAATAATTATTGACATTCGATAATTTTGGTGATACTATCCTCTTAAGGAGGTGTTTTCCATGAAGGAAAAAATCAATCTCACCCTGATCACCCGCGGTGCAACCCGCTGCCTTGCTTTGATTCTGGCGGTTTTGATTCCCACAATGCCCAGACTTCTCAAGTGGTACGCCACCGTCCGGACACTGACTGACAACGAACGCCTTGCCATTACCGTGGCATTTTATATCTGCGCAGTCATCGTAGCCTTTGCCCTGTGGCAGATGGATCGGCTGCTGAGCAGTCTTCTGAAAAAACAGGTGTTTCTGCGGGAGAATGTCCGTCGGGTTCGGCGGGTGCAGTATTGCTGCGCCGGTGTCAGCCTGGTGTGTCTGCCCGCAGCGGCCGTATATTATCCGCTGATCTTCATGTTTGTGGTGATGGGCTTTCTGAGTCTGGTGATCTGTGTGGTATGCCGGGTGCTGGATGAAGCCGTTTCCCTCCGGGAAGAGAATGATCTGACCATTTAAGGAGGGCGCTATGGCAATTATCGTTAACTTAGATGTGATGCTGGCAAAACGGAAGATGAGCTCCCTTGAGCTGGCCCAGCGCATCGGCATGACCCAGGCCAATCTCTCCATCTTAAAAACCGGAAAGGCCAAGGCTGTGCGCATCAGCACCATGGAGGCCATCTGCCGGGAGCTGAACTGCCAGCCGGGAGATCTGTTTGAATTTGTACCGGAGGAATAACTATGGAAGAAAACGATCTGCTTCAGCCCCGGGAATATACCACCGGTGGAAAAGAACTGTGCTTCGGCCTGGGGATTTTCATTACCGCCCTGGCACTTTGCAACTTCATAATCTTCGGCGGCTTCAATCTGGGCTTCGCCATCGCCGCCAGCCTGTGTATTCTCTGCTGCACCGGCTACCTGCTGTGGAAGGGCCGGAAGCTAACTTTCTACCCCTGCGCGATTCTGAGCCTGTGCCTGATCATTGCCGCATCCTTCGGCCGCAGTGACGACGGGTATGTGAAATTCGTGATGCTGTGCTTCCTGGGAGGCGGCACCTGCCTGGGACTGTGCCTGCTGGCAGGGCAGCAGCGCCGGAATCCCGGCAGCCCCGCATCTTTGTGGGATGTGTTCTTTGTGATTTTCCGGCTGGGCTTCGGGGAATTGTCCCCGGCGTTTCGGGGCCTCACCGCAGCCTTCCGCCGCAGCGGTCCCGCAGGCCAGAAAAGCACCGCTATTGTGATCGGTCTTGTGATCGCCGTGCCGCTGCTTTGCGTCATGATCCCGCTGCTGATGTTTGCCGACGCCGCCTTTGAAGGGCTGATGGATCTGCTGCCGGAATTCTCCATGGCAGAGCTGTTCGTCACGGTGCTCTTCGGCACACTGCTGGGATGCCTGCTCTACACCATGGGCACTGCCCTGATCCACTATGAAGACAGCACCCCCCGGGAGAAAAAGCCGGGCAGAGGGCTGGCCTGCCTGACCATCAACACGGTTCTCATTGCCGTGTGTCTGGTATACGCTGTGTATCTGCTGAGCCAGCTGGCCTATTTCGTAGGCGGCTTCTCCGGGATTCTGCCCAAGGGCTACACCCTGGCACAGTATGCCCGCCGGGGCTTCTTTGAGATTGCCTGGCTCTGCGCCATCAATCTGGGCATCATCGGCCTGAGTCTGACCCTGAGCCGACCGAAAGACCCGGCACCCAAAAGCACCCGGCTGCTGTGCCTGTTCATGGCGCTGGTGACGCTGTTCCTGGTGGCTACCGCCAGCGCCAAGATGTTCCTCTACATTGATAGCTACGGCCTCACCCGGCTGCGGGTGCTGACCCAGGTGGTGCTGCTGTTTTTGGGCCTGACCACCGGCCTGGTGGCGGTGCGGCTGTTCGTACCCAAGCTGCCCTACATGAAAACCGTGGTGCTGGCAGGCTTGCTGCTGGGCGCCCTGGTCAGCTGGGTGGATGTGGATACCCTGGTGGCAAAGCACAATGTGGACGCATATCTGGCCGGGGATCTGGAAACGGTGGATGTATCCCACCTGAGTGTGCTGGGTGACGGCGCCGTTCCCCACATTTACCGTCTGGCCCAGGAAGCCCCCGACAAAGCAATTGCACACCAGGCAGATGCTGTACTGGGCTATCGTTGGATGCACGATCCCAGTGATTTCCGTGGCTGGAACTATGCCTTCCATGTGGCCGGAGAATACATCGCCATCAGCAAGCAAACCGATTCCTAAAACATGAAACGGCGGGAGCAAGCCCCCGCCCTACAGTTACAAAACCGACCTATGGATCATCCACAGGTCGGTTTTTATACCTTCTTATGCTTCGTTCAGATGGCGGCGGATACGGTCGGTAATCATTTCCAGGGCTACCAGGTTCTTGCCGCCCTCAGGTACCACCAGATTGGCGTACTTCTTGCTTGGCTCCACATACTGCTCATGCATGGGCTTTACCGTGTCCTGATACTGGGTCAGCACGGATTCCAGGGTGCGGCCCCGCTTATTTACATCCCGCTTGATCCGGCGGCACAACCGCACATCCGCATCGGTATCCACGAAAATACGGATGTCCATCAGGTTACGCAGCGCCTCATTCTCAAAAATCAGGATGCCTTCCACAATAATTACCTTCCGGGGTTCGATGGTGAAAGTCGCATCACTGCGGTTATGGATGGTATAATCGTACACAGGGCACTCAATGGCCTGCCCATTGCGCAGGCAGTCCAGATGCCGGGCCATCAGGTCGGTTTCAAAGGCCGCAGGCTCGTCATAGTTGATCAGGCAGCGCTGTTCGTAGGTCAGTTCGTCGTGGCGGCGGTAGTAATTATCGTGGCTCACCACGCTCACATGGTCACCAAACTGCTCCACCAGCCGCTTCATCAGGGTAGTCTTACCGCTGCCGGAGCCGCCGGCAATACCGATTACCAGGATCTGATCCATAGATCCCCCTTATTCCAATCCGGCCAGCCGCCGGGAAAGACTTACCATCCGCTCACCCGGCATACTGTTTTCCACGATCACTTCTCCGGGGCCTTCATACAGCAGGTCTGCCGCCGCCAGGGCTTCCTTGGTTTCGGCTGCAGTAATCACCGCGCCGTCAAAGAGGGCAACCTTCTGGCCTCTTACCCGGCGGATGGAAGGCTCTGTAAAGGGATAATGGGTGCAGCCCAGCACCAGAGCATCCAGATCCTGGGGCAGCAGCGCATCCAGCAGGGCATCGGCTTCGGGAGAATCGTATTTTTCCGCTTCCACCAGCTCCATCAGGCCAGGAGCGGGCAGGGGATTGACCCGGCACACCGCGTCAAAACGGGCCTTATTATTCAGGAAACGGGCACCCTTCAAGGTGCCGGGGGTAGCCATGACGCCCACATGGCCGCCGGGGAATGCCTCGGCCGCTTTTGCCAGCGCAGGCTCAATGCCGATCACCGCCATATCCGGGAAGGCTTCCCGCAGCGCTTCGAACGCGGCGGAAGTTGCGGTATTGCAGGCAATGACGAAGGCTTTGATGCCCCGCTTGCGCAGTTTTTCCGCAGCGGCAATGGTCAGCTGCCGCACTTCGGCTTCCGGCCGGGTGCCGTAGGGTGCGTTGATGGAATCGCCGAAATACAGATACCGCTCATTGGGCAGCACCCGCAGCAGCTGCCGCAGCACGCTGATACCACCCACGCCGGAATCAAACACGGCAATATAATCCGATTTTTTCGCCATAATTCTTGCCCTCTTTCTGCGTTTTTTCTTATTGTAGCAAATTGCCGCAGCGGTTGCAACGGCAATATAAAAACTTTACGCTTCCTTTTTCAGGTTCTTCCGTAAGCATAGCACGCAGGAAAAATTTTGCAAGACATATTCCCAAAAAAAGGCAGGCGCACCGATGTGCGCCTGTATTTCTATTTTTACTTGGTGCCGAAAATACGGTCGCCGGCATCGCCCAGGCCGGGGATGATGTAGGCGTGCTCGTTGAGCCGCTCATCGCAGGCAGCCATATAGATATCCACATCGGGATGGGCTTCCTGCACAGTCTTGACACCCTCGGGGCAGCCGATGATGTTCATCATAATGATGTTCTTGCAGCCATGCTCCTTCAGGAAGTCAATGGCAGCCACAGCGCTGCCGCCGGTAGCCAGCATGGGGTCAACCACATACACCTGACGGTTGCCGATGTCATCCGGCAGCTTGCAGTAATATTCCACGGGCTTATGGGTCTCGGGGTCCCGGTACAGGCCGATATGACCGATCTTTGCGGAGGGGATCAGATCCACCATGGAATCCACCATACCCAGACCGGCTCTCAGCACAGGCACGATAGCCAGCTTCTTGCCTGCCAGCACACGGCACTTTGCGGTAGCCACAGGGGTTTCCACATCCACTTCCACAGTGGGCAGGTTGCGGGTAGCCTCATAGCACATCAGGCCGGCGATCTCGCTGACCAGAGCGCGGAATTCCTTGGTGCCGGTGTTCTTATCCCGGAGGATTGCCAGCTTGTGCTGAATCAGAGGATGATCCAAAACATGTACATTCGCCATTTTTCTATCTCCTTTATGATTGAGTCTGTTTTTCCAAACGTTCTCTCTCCGCCTGGGAGAGTCTCAGATAATTGGGCTGCAGGGAAGCGCCATCACAGCTTTCCCCGCGATCCAGCATGGCTTTCGCCGCCAGCGCCACACCTGCGGCACGCTGGTGCATCCGGTGCTCCGGAGGACAAACCAGGCCGGGAACCGCTTCCCTCAGGGTATTATAGCACAGATTGCTGCCGTCGCCAACCAGGAAAATCGGCTTTTGCAGCGTTTGCAGTTCTTTTGCCAGCTCTGCCAGGGAAATGGCCCGATCCTCCCGGATTCTGGTGATCCGGCCCCGGTTGATTTCAAACAGCGCGTTATACACCTGGCTGCGCCGGGCATCCATCACCGGGCACACATAGCCATCCCAGGCACCGAAATTCAGCGCCATGGCTTCCAGCGTGGAAACACCGCAGCAGGGCAGCTCCTTTGCCCAGGCAAAGCCCTTGGCTGCCGCCACGCCGATACGCACACCGGTAAAACTGCCGGGGCCTGCGGCTACCGCCACTGCCGTCACATCCTGGGGCGTATGGCCGCAGCTTTTCAGAAGATCTTCTGCCATGGAAAGCAGGGTCTGGCTGTGGGTCAGGCCGGTGTTCTGATAGCTTTCGCCCAGAAGCTTATTTTCATCCAGCAGCGCCACGCTGCCTGCCTTGGCAGAGGTTTCAAAGGCTAAGATCAGCAAGATCTTCCCCTCCTTCGATGGTAATACGCCGGGATTCTTCCCCCAGCTTTTCGATGGTGACGATGATGGCACCTTCCAAAGCATCCGCCACATTCTCGCTCCATTCCACGGCGCAGATACCGCCCCGGTCCAGATAATCCTCCCAACCGATGTCAAACAGGTCATCGGAAGATGCCAGCCGGTACATATCAAAATGGAACAGGGGATACTTGCCGGAGAGATATTCATTGACGATGGTATAGGTGGGGCTGGTGACACTTTCCTTGGCACCCAGGCCGCAGGCTACGCCACGGGTAAAGGCAGTTTTACCTGCCCCCAGATCGCCCTGATAGGCAATCACCGTGCCGGGTGTCAGCCGCTTGCCCAAAGCCATGCCCACAGCTTCTGTCTCTTCCGGAGATCTTGTAATAAATTCCATACGCTTCTCTTTTCTTTCGTTATTGTGCGTTCTTCAGCTTTTCCGCCTGATCCGCAGTGGCCAGGGCATCGATAATCTCATCAATAGCGCCGTCCATCACCGCATCGATCTTATAGAGAGTCAGATTTACCCGGTGATCGGTGACACGGCCCTGGGGGAAATTATAGGTGCGGATGCGCTCATTGCGCATGCCCGTTCCCACCTGGCTGCGCCGCAGGCCGGTGTGCTCCGATTCGATCCGCTCCTGCTCCATCTCATAGAGCTTGGAAGCCAGCATCCGCATGCATTTTTCCCGGTTCTGCACCTGGCTGCGCTCTTCCTGGCAGGCCACCACAATGCCGCTGGGCTTATGGATCAGCCGCACGGCGGAAGATGTCTTATTCACATGCTGACCGCCTGCACCGGAGGCCCGGTACACCTGCATTTCGATGTCCGCAGGATTAATCTGCACGGAAGCTTCTTCCATCTCCGGCAGCACCGCTACGGTGGCGGTGGAGGTGTGGACACGGCCGCCGGATTCCGTTTCCGGTACCCGCTGCACCCGGTGGACGCCGGATTCATATTTCAGCCGGGAATAGGCGCCCCGACCGTCCACGATGAAGTCCGCTTCCTTCACGCCGCCCAGTTCCGTCTCATTGTAGTTCAGCAGCTCGATGCGCCAGCCCATTTTGGCGGCGTACATGGAATACATCCGGAACAGGCTATGGGCAAACAGGGCGCTTTCCTCGCCGCCCACGCCGCCGCGGATTTCCACGATGACGCTCTTTTCATCATTGGGGTCTTTGGGCAGCAGCAGGATCTGCAGCTCCTTAAACAGCTTTTCCTTTGCTTCCTTGGCTTCCTGGAAGGATTCCTGGCAGAACTCCTTCATATCCGGATCGCTCATCAGTTCCTGGGCATCCGCCATATCCTGACAGGCCCGGTTATACGCCCGGTAGGTTTCCACCACCGGCTCCATATCATTTTTCTCCCGGAGCAGCGCCGCAGCCTTCTTGGGATCGTTATAAAAATCCGGCTGCTCCATTTTAAAGCAAAGCTCCTCATAGCGGTTCTCCACCGCCCGCAGTTTATCCAGCATAGATCTGCTCCTAAATTCCAAATGGCATATTTCTGTTATTGTAGCAGTTTTCCGGGGAAATGTAAAGACGAACCCTGCGTCATTGCCCGTCAAAAAAGCCCGGAAAACCGGCGATATGCACCAGGCCGTTACGCGCTGCGCCAAAGCCTCCCCTGTGTAAGGGGGGAGGTGGGCAGGCGGAAGCCTGTCCGCAGGGGTTGTCAATCCCTCAGTCAGCTAACGCTGATAGCTCCCTTTGCACAAGGGAGCCTTTCCGAAACCGGTAAATATTGCAAAGATCCGACCTATGATGAAACCATAGGTCGGATCTATCTGTTTATAGGCTCCGAAACACCGGGCTTTTGCTATTGGGCAGTGTTTTCAATCACTATGATGTACCCTGCAGACATGCCCGCCTGTACTTTTCCAGAGCAGCTGACCAGCATGACTGTCTTTCCTTCCGGGGTGATACCGTAGGATTCTTTTTGGATCATCACGCCTGTGAGGTTCGTATCCCGCTGAATCAGCGCCTTGGCATCCACGCTGGCAAAGGCTTCCAGCTGATCCTGGTTATCCTCCACCCAGCCCAGATGCTTCGCGCCTATCCAACCCAGAATACCTCTGTCCGAAACCATCACCTGCAGCAAATCCGTAGTGTCCAGGCCATTGGCTTTTCTCACAAATTCATAGGTGTAGGTTGTCATTTCAGGATCTTTTTGTGCCACTGCCCGGTATAGACGCATCTCATACTGTTCGATATTTATAAAGTAAGATGCCCATTGTCTTACCATATCCGGCAGCATATTTCTCGGATCCTCCAGCGCCTGGGCTTCTTCATTGCGTGTAAAGAAATCCTTTGTAGCGAAATCGATTCCCATCAGCTGGCCGGTTTCCCGGTGGACGCTGAACTCAGCAAAATGTGCATTGCGGTCTTCCCGCTGGTAATAATCCTTGATGTATCCGCAGCCAACCACACATATGGAATATTGATAGTTCCCGGTATAGGTTTCCCCGTCAAAGGTGATCGTCATTTCTCTGGGGGCGTTTTCATCCTGATAGGTACCCCTATTCCAGACGGCCGCCGCATCCGAAGCCGCCAGGCCAAGGGGTGGAGAAGCGCCGTTCATGCCACTTAACATGGAGCATTCCCATTTGGGCTCCGTGGGTTCCGGGTCAGTAGGCACCGGCTCTTGGCCGGGCTTTCCCATTACAGCGGCCATCACAACGCAGGCAAACAGCGCAGCCGCAGCTGTCATCCACGCTTTCCGTCCGGAGGGCTTTGCCCTTTCACAGTTTTCCAGAATATCTTCATCCACATGACCAACAGCCCGGAGCAATTCTTCATTCGTCATAAGGTATACCCCTCCTTGGCCAGATACCCTTTCAGCCTGCGGCGTGTCCGGGAAAGGATCTGCAAAACATTGGCTTCCCGGAGACCATAGCGCCGGGCGATCTCCCGGACGGATTCCAGATAGAAATACCGCCGCAGAAAAATACCCTGTTCTCTCCGGGGCTGCGTCCGCAGGAAGCGGGAAATGGCCCCTTTCAGTTCTGCTTCTTCCAGATGCCCCTCGGCGGTTTCCCAGGAGGGAATGCATTCATGCAGTTCCTCCAGCGCCAGGGTCACCTGGCCGTTTCCCCGCTTCTGGGTATCCCGGGACAGCTGCACATTGATGGCCAAATTCCGGGTGATCTTCGCTAAGTACTGCTTAAAATAGGCTGGGCGGTGAGGGGGAATGCTGTTCCATGCTTTCACCCAGGTGTCCGCCACCACTTCTTCGGCGTCCCAGTCATTTCCCAGGATCGATGCAGCAATGGAAAAGCAATAGCCGCCATATACCTGCCGGGTCTGCCAGATGGCCTGCTCGTCTCTTTGCCAGTACAGGTCCAGAATCTCGCTGTCTTCCATACGCACACCTCCTTTACATTACCTCTCTATCATAGATAACAGGATCCGTCAAGGTTTCTGACAAGTTTCTTGTCTGCAGGAATATTTAATACAATCTTTCAACAACTTCATACACGCTTAATAATTTCTCGCTTTTTTTCTTCATAATTAACTGATAAGATATAGACACTAAGACGAACGCCGACGCGTTCAAGACTACTTTTTCATTTTCCTCTCCTACCTTTTTGCAGGATCCGCAGGCTAAGGGCCGGCGGGTTTTGCAATTTATAGGCTTCCTTGCAGCAACGCATAATCCGCCGTCTCCCGGGAAATACTTTCCAAAAGGGAGGCGGCGGATTATGCTTATCGCTTATTTGCGCACCATCGTGCTCTATCTGACCCTGGTAGCCGTGATCCGGCTTATGGGGAAACGGCAGATCGGGCAGATGGAGCCATCGGAATTTGTTGTGACCATGCTGGCAGCCAACTTAGCTTCCATCCCCATTCAGGACGGTGCCATTCCGCTGTTTACCGGCATCGTACCCATTGTAACGATTCTGGGGATCGAGCTGGTGCTGTCATCTTTATGCCTGCGGAGCATGGGGCTGCGGCGGCTTCTGTGCGGCAAACCGGTGATCCTCATTGACCAGGGGCGCATCCTGCAGCAGAATCTGCGCAAAACCCGGGTGACTATGGACGAGCTGACGGAAGCACTGCGGGAAAAGGATGTACTGGATCTGCGCAGCGTCCAGTATGCCATTCTGGAAACCAACGGCAAGGTTTCGGTGCTGCTGCATGCCAAGGAATATCCTGCCTCTGCCAAAGAAGCCGGGATTCCGGTAAAGCCCCACTTTCTGCCCATTACCATCATCTCCGACGGCAAGCTCCTGAAAACCAACCTGAAGCTGGCAGGCCGGGATGACACCTGGCTTTCCAAGGTGCTGCGCGCCAGAGATGCCACCGTTGACAGCACCTGGCTGCTGACGGTGGATCAGCAGGACCATATTCTATGGTATCCCCGGGAGGAATGTCCATGAAGCGGTTTTGGCTGGGGGCTGCGCTGCTGGCTGTGCTGCTGGGGGCCGGAATTTTCAGCACCGTGGTCACGGAGCGGTTTCACCACAGCATCTCCCAACGGCTGGAAGCCACCGCTTCCGCAGCCCTGGCGCAGGATTGGGAAGCGGCAGGGGAAATGCTGCATCAATGCCGCAGCCGGTGGGCCCGTTACCGCAATGCTATGGCCACCGGTGTCAGTCATGAGCCCATTGAGCAAATCGATATGCTGTATTCTCAGCTGGACATCTATTTTCAGCGCCGGGACAGCCTGGGCTTTTCCCTTTGCTGCACTGCGCTGCGCCATCAGACCCAGGCCCTGGGGGAGGCCCAGAGCATCAACTGGTGGAATCTGCTGTAGTGCCTTTTGCCAGGCTGCCGATTGCCTGTGCCAGAATTTCCGCCGCTCCCAGCGCCTCTTCCAGGGTATTGCCCGCAGCGCCCACTTCGATGAGCATCATCCCGGGAGAGAGATCCTGATTGAACCGCTCCGGCCGCAGGCTGATGTAGCGGCAGATCCCGGGGCAGATTGCTTCCAGCTGATGCTGCAGCTTCAGGGCCAGCGCCAGATTTTCCTGCCAGAGAGGATTGTGCAATCCTCCTGCATCGGTGCCCACCACCAGCATGATCTGGGCAATTTTCCGCCCGTCCACCGTGATACGGGTGGGCAGCTGCTTTCCGGAATCGCTTTCCACCGCATCCCGGTGGATATCCAGCAGCAGCTGCAGCGTGGGCTCCCCCTCCAGATAGCGTTTCAGGGTCTTTCGGGCATTGCCATAGGAGCCGGTGTAGGAAGGGTAGTCGTGGAGGGTGGTGTCGTGGAGGGCATCAATGCCCATTTGCTGCAGCGCTTCCATCAGCACCTGCCCTACACGGAGCATATTATCTTCCGATTCCAAAGTGCGGTAGTAGGAGGAGGCTTCATAGGAATTCTCCTTTGTTGGGGTATAGCTTTCTGTGGCATGTGTGTGAAAAATCAACACACTTGGTTCCCCGTCTGTCAAATCCCATACCAGCTGCTTGTGCAGCAGCGCATCCGCATCATATGGCAGGCCGCTGGAATTGCGGATATACACGCTGTCGCTGTTTTCCATGGCTGCCGGACCTTGTGTGGGCTGCGTTGTTTCGGCGGTTTCTTCCGGGATTGTAGGCAGGGTAGGGGGCGTGGTTTCCCACTGCCCGGAAACATGGATCGCTTTCCCCGTTTCCAGATACAGCAGGAAGGACACCACTTCCGGATCGGCGAAAAACCTCTGTATCCCAGCCGTGATATCTTCCCGGCACAGCAGCACTGTGGCTGCCAGCGCCAGAAATGTCAGCCAGATCCGTAAATTCCGGGATTCCCCCACGGCAGTCTCCTTTCCTCTTCGGCAAAATTCTTCTTTCCCGAAAACAGCATGTGCGGCGCAAAAGCGCCGCACATGTCTGTCTCTATTGCGTTTGCGGTTTTTTCCACTTGGGCCGGGAACGCAGCTCCATCCTGAGGTTCTGGAAAAATTCCTGCAGCAGCGCCGCACATTCTTCTTCCCGGATGCCCTTCTCTACCTGGGGATGATGGTTGAAGGCCATGGAAAACAGATCGCACACAGAGCCGCAGGCACCGCTCTTCCCATCAGACGCACCGTACACCACCCGGGGAATCCGGGCATTGATAATGGCACCGGCACACATGGGGCAGGGCTCCAAAGTCACATACAGCGTGCAGTCCCACAGCCGCCAGCCGCCTAAATTTTTGCAGGCATCGGCAATGGCTTCGATCTCGCCGTGGCCCAGGGCTGTTTTTTTGGTTTCCCGGCGGTTTCTGCCACGGCCTACCACCTGGCCGTTTCGCACGATCACGCACCCCACCGGCACTTCCCCTTCTGCCGCGGCCTCCGCTGCCAGCACCAGTGCTTCATCCATAAATTTCAAATTTTCCACGGCGAACCCTCCTTTTGTGTCAATCATACCCCAAAGGGTCTGCCGCCGTCAATGATCTTATCACAGCAGCGCAGAAAAATGCGCGGAAATCCGTCGCCCACGGTGTTTAGAAAAAATTAAAAATTTAGGGGCAGACAAGCGCCGTCAAATGTGATATACTAAGCCAAGGTATATCCTTTTTACCAGCAATCAAGGAGGTGTTTCCTTTGAAATATTGGCGCGGTTACCTTACCGCTGCGATCATTGGATTCTTTACATGGGCACTGATGGAGTTTGCCAAAACCCACACAGCCCTCATCGACATGTTCTATCCCTATGTGACCCGGATGCTGCAAAGCGTTCTGGCTGAGTGGAGCGCCGGTGTGGCCTTCTGCCTGTGGCAGGTAATTGCCATCGCACTGGTGGTGGGCCTTCTGGCAACCATTGTGCTGATGATCGTATTCCGCTGGAATTTCATCCAGTGGCTTGGCTGGGTCACGGCTCTGGCCAGCGTGCTTTTGTTCTGCCATACAGCTTTTTACGGTCTGAACGGTTATGCCGGTTCCATCGCGCAGGATATTCGCCTGGAAATGAGCGAATATACCCAGGAGGAACTGGAAGACGCCACCGTCTACTATCGGGATCTGGCCAATACCATGGCTGCCAGAATCCACCGGGATTCCGGCGGCAATCCTGCTTTTTCCGATTTCGATACCCTGGCTGAGCAGGCAGGCAACGGTTTTAAAAGTCTGGTCTACGGCTATTCCTATTCCATTTTCGCCGGTTCCACGCTGCCTGTAAAGCAGCTGGGTTGGGCGGATATGTATACCTCCATGGGTATCACCGGCTTTACCATGTCCCTCACCGGTGAAGCTGCCGTCAATCCCCAGACCCCTGCGGTATATCTGCCCTTTACCATTTGCCATGAAATGGCCCACCGCATGAGCATTGCCACCGAAAGCGATGCCAATATGGCCGCATTCCTGGCATGTCAGGCCAATTCCAGCGCGGAATTCCAGTATTCCGCCTACTTTGCCGCTTACCGTTATTGCATCAGCGCCCTGCGCGGCCATGATGCCGATGCTGCCAAGCGTATCAGCGCCGGTGTCAGCGACCTTCTGTATCAGGATATGGTCGCCTTCGACCGTTTTTATGCCGAGCATCGGGACCAGCAGGCAGAAAAGGTGGCCAACACCGTCAACGATACCTATATCAAGCTGGGCGGCGATGAGCGGGGCACCGCTTCTTACGGCGCTGTGTGCGATTTCCTGGTCTGTTGGCATCTGCAGCAGGTGGTTCTGCCCGCGCAGATGGAAGAAGAAACAGAATTTGATCCCTTTGATGAAACCCAGGTGGATCTGACCGGCATCGTCAATGCCAAGGTGCCCAATGAATAAGATGCTGGAAACCCTCCGTGAGGGTCTGCCCCGACTGGGGCTGGGATTGCCGGAAGATGCGCAGGAAACCCTCTGCGCTTTCGGCGCAGGGGTTGTGAAGCAGAACGAGGTGATGAACCTCACTGCCATCACCGACCCGGAGCAGGTAGCCAAGCTGCACCTGCTGGACAGCCTTTCTCTGCTGACCCTGGCAGACCTGAAGGGCAAGCGAATCATTGATGTTGGCTGCGGCGCAGGTTTTCCCGGTGTGCCGGTGAAGATCGCCTGCCCGGAAGCAAAGCTGACCCTGCTGGACAGCCTGGGCAAGCGGATGACCTGGCTGGAAGGTTTTCTTCCCCAGCTGGGTGTGGAAGCGGAATGCGTCACCGCCCGGGCAGAGGAAGCTGTGGTTTCCCGCCGGGAGCAATATGATTTCGCCACCAGCCGCGCAGTGGCCCGGCTGAACATCCTGCTGGAGCTGACTGCCCCCTATGTAAAAGTAGGCGGCAAGGTGCTGGCCATGAAAGGCACCGCAGCTATGGAAGAGCTGGAGGAAGCCAAAAACGCCATCCGCCGCTTAGGGTTAAAACTGGAAAAGGTGGCCGAATTCCCCGTAGACGGCACCGCCCACACGGTAATCGTACTGAAAAAAGTAGCCCCCACACCATCGCAATACCCCCGCCGCTACGCCAAGATCAAGCAAGCACCCCTGTAACAAAGCAAAGCCCGCTGCGAAAGCAGCGGGCTTTTTCTGTTTTAACTGTTGCTGGCATTCTGCTGGGCATCCAGCACACAGTCGATGGCCAGCACCACAGCCAGGGCCATGACTTCGTTTTCGGCATCGGCAATATCCAGTTCGTATGTATCTCCCCAGGCCATCCACTCCTTACGGATGCGGACGATGGGTCTGCCGTTTTCCGTTACCTCATAATCATGCTCCCAGAAGCTGCCATCCACATCCCAACCGGGGCCGAGGATGGAATACTTGGGCCGCAGGAAGGTAAATTCCTTCACGATCTCCGCCACATCCGTGCCGTTTACCGACACCATGTACCGGGGCATGAATGTCCAGAGCTTCTGCCGGATAAAGGCCACTTCCCGGTCCATGCGGTCATACACATGGAGCTTCTTGCCCCAGGAAAAAACCTCTCCTTTGATATAATACTTATCTTCTCCCAGCTGATCCTTTACCGTGAAGGTATCTGCCCAGGAAAAGACTTTCTGTTTCATATAGAGCTTCATTTCCAAACCTCCTGAAGGTGGGGTAGGGGAGCGCCAACGGCGCCGCCCCCTACATAATTAGCCGTTGCCCATGAGGATCTGGGCCAGGGCGGAATTCTCGTCCAGAATGATGGTCTTCTCGCTTCCGTTGAGGCTCTTCTTCAGAGCATCCAGAGCCAGGGTGAACTCATAGAAATCCTTCTTGTCCTCGCTGTCATACGCAGCAGCCAGCATACGCATGTACTCAGCTTCGCCCTCTGCCACCAGCTTGGCAGCTTCGGCTTCTGCGTTGGACACGATGATATTCACCTGCTTATCCACATCGTTGACAATGACGGAAGCATCGTACTTGCCGTCGGCAGTGTATTTCTCCGCCATCTGGTTACGCTCGGAGATCATGCGGGAATACACGGCGTTCAGGTTGGATTCGGGCAGGTCGAACTGCTTGATCTTCACATCTTCCACATGGATGCCGTAGGTCTGTGCCAGGGCATCCACATCCTGGGCGATGCCTTCATAGATCTCGTTGCGCTCTGCGCCATCTTCCATATTGATGATGTCCGCCTGGGCCAGAGTACCCATCACGGTCTTCAGCTCATTGTAGGTCAGCGCGTCCAGACGCTGCTCAGCCACCGTATTGGAACCCAGGGTCTGATAGAACCGCAGAGGATCGGAGATAGACCAGAGGATATAGCAGTCCACAGTCATGTTCTGCTTATCGGAGGTCAGCACCTCGGAAGGAGGAATATCATACAGCTGGGTGGCCTTGGTGAAATACTTCACGCTGTCCAGGAAAGGCACCTTGAAGTGCAGACCTGCCTCGCCGGTGGTGTCAATGATGGCGGAAAACCGAACCGTACAGGCGTACTGGTTTTCCTTGACGGTAAACATGGAGTTGGCTGCCAGAATTGCCAGCAGAACCAGCACCACAATGATAATTGTACCTTTTTTCATAATCAGTTACCTCCCACGATGGTTTCCAGAGGCAGGAGCATCTGCACATCCTCGCCTTCACCGGAAGATGCGTTGATATACACCTTCACCCCGGGCAGGATCTCGGAAATGGCTTCATAATACATTCTGGAGCGGGTGATCTGAGGATCACGGGCATATTCGGCATACATAGCCTGGAACATTGCCACCTGCTCCACTGCTTCGTTGATACGCTTCTGCTTCAGATATTCGGCATTCTGGGTCAGCTTGTCTGCCTGTGCCTGGGCATCGGGCAGCTTGGCATTCTGATAAGCCTTGGCATCGTTGACCACAGTCTCAGCCTGCTGCTTTGCGGTTTCCACCGCCTTGAACGCCTCAATAACATCCTGCGTGGGCGGCTCGGCATCCTGGATCTTCACATCCACCAGGGTCAGGCCGATGTTATACTCTTCCAGGATCTTGGTAACCAGATCCTTCACCTGCATCTGGATGTTCTCCTTGCCGTCGGTCAGGACGGAGTCAACGGTGGAAGAGCCCACCACATTGCGCACCTGGCTCTGGATCAGATTGCGCAGAATCAGCTCCGGGTCATTGGAAGAGTACAGATACTGCACAGGATCGGAAATCTTATATTCCACAAAGAAGTCCACATTGACGATGTTGTAGTCGCCGGTGATCATGGTGCTTTCGCTGCCGTTTACATTATAGTCGCCGTAGGGATCGGTGGTGTAGCCCAGCTCGATCTTCTGATAGACATTGACATCCACCTTTTTTACCTGCTGGATACCAAAGGGCAGCATAAAATGCACACCGGCATCGGTAATATTCGTCACCTTACCGAAGGTGGTCACCACGCCCTGCTGCTTATCGTCCACGGTGTAGAAGCAGGTGCCTGCGCCGATGAGCAGCGCCAGAACCACCGCTGCTGCCAGCACGATTTTTCCCAGTCTCTTCAGATTTACCTTTTTCCCAGCCTTCTTCCCGGAATCGCCATTGGGCGTCCAGCTGTAGGTTCCGTTGTTGTCCATGTTACATATCTCCTTTTCTTTTGATTACAGTTCATCCAGCATCCGCTCTGCAGTCCGGACCATTTTGCTGGCCACATTGCCAATGAGCATGATGCGAAGCGCCTTTTCAATGCGTTCTCTGGCACCGGGTACCGGCTCACAGTAGTTGCACAGTGCCTCCTCCATAGCCTGCCTCCACACAGCCGGATCATCCAGCTGCTTGGCCCGGGCCGCCAGCCGGACAAAAAGGAAGTACAGCGCCGCGTCATCGATAATATCGTCGTCCTCCTGATCCAGCTTGCCATTGATATAGCGCAGCAATGAGCAGATCCGCTCCAGCGGCATCACATCCTTCAGCATATTGATATGGAGAATCCGGCAAAGCTGCTGCAGCGTATAGCGCTTGTTCTTCGGCGGCGATAAGAATCCCCGCTTCACCCAATTCTGCACCGTGTAGGGCTCCAGACCGGTTATGCTGGCAACCTGGCTCAGAACCATACCTCCGGCCAGGAACATGGAAGAAAACATCTCCTCCACGCCATCGGCGTTATCCCGTTCGATCCGAAGCACCGTTCCTGGAATCGTCCATTGCATTGGCATTCACCTCCGTTTTTGTGGTAAGATGATATTACCATATGGTCAATTGATTGTCAATAGCGATTCTTTAACTTTTTGTAAATGATGCTCTGCTTTTATTTCCGTAAGATTTTACCGCTTCCTTTTCCTTCCTGCGGAAAAACCTCTTTACGAAAAGATAAAAGCGTTGTATAATGGGCTTAGTATTGGGCAGAGGAGGCGCGCAGAATGTATTGCATGAAATGCGGTAAGGAAATTAAGGAGAATCGGGTGTTCTGCGAGGCCTGTCTGGTGATTATGGAGAAGTACCCGGTCAAACCCGGTGTCCATATCCAGCTTCCCCAGCGGCCTGTTTCCACTGCCGGTAAACCTGTTTCCCGGAAGCGGATTCTTAGCCAGGATGAGCAAATCCAGCGGCTGCGCCGCAACATCAAGCGGCTGTGCCTTGCGCTGGTGTGCTGCATTCTCGCGTTGGGTCTTACCGTCACCATGCTGGTGAACACGGTGGCCGAGCAAAAAGCCAACGCTTCCATCGGTAAGAACTATTATACCGTCGGCGAAAGCAATCCCTGATGTTTCACGTGAAACATTCCCTTTCGCAATGTTTCATGTGAAACATTGCAACAGCTACATAGAAGGAGAAACGCAATGGGCAAGATTATTGCCGTAGTAAACCAAAAAGGCGGCGTTGGCAAGACCACCTCGGCAGTGAATCTCACCGCCGCTCTGACAGAGTGCGGCAAGCGGGTCCTGCTCTGTGATTTTGATCCTCAGGCAAACGCCACCTCCGGTCTTGGTATCAATCGGAAGAAAATAACAAAAACTGTATATGATGTGGTGATTAACGATATTCCTGCCAAGGAAGCCGTGATCTCCACAAAGCACGGCGATGTGCTGCCTTCCACCGCAGACCTGGCCGGTGCCGGTGTGGAACTGATCTCCATGCCGGATGCCAACTATCGTCTGGCCAAAGCACTGACAACGCTGAAGGATCAGTACGATGCCATTCTTATCGACTGTCCCCCTTCTCTGGAACTGCTGACCATCAACGCGCTGGCGGCAGCTGACAGCATTCTGGTTCCGGTACAATGCGAATACTACGCGCTGGAGGGTCTGTCCGATCTGATGTCTACCCTGCGTCTGATTAAGCAGCGGATCAATCCAAAACTGGAGATCTTCGGTGTTGCCCTGACCATGTTCGACGGCCGCACCAATTTCTCCACCCAGGTGGCACAGGAGGTGCGCCGTCACTTCCCCGGCAAGGTGTTCGCTACCGTAATCCCCAGAAATATCCGGTTGGCGGAAGCGCCCAGTCACGGTCTTCCCGTCACCGCCTATGACCGAAGCAGCCGCGGCTCTCAAGCCTACAGAGACATGGCCGCCGAGATCATCAAAAAACTCTGAAGAGGTGATTCCTATGGCTTCCCAAAAGGGCCTTGGTAAAGGCTTGGGTGCGCTTCTGGGTGATTTCAGCGAAGTCTCCACCGAGCAATCCCCCTATCGCCTGCTGCCCATCTATAAAATAGAACCCAATCCGGATCAGCCCCGGCAGGACTTCGATCAGGAAGAACTGGAAGCGCTTTCCTTGTCCATCGCAGAGCACGGCGTGGTGCAGCCCCTGACTGTCCGGGAGCTGAGCACCGGCTATTACCAGATCATCGCCGGTGAACGCCGCTGGCGTGCCGCACGGCTGGCAAACTTAAGTGAGATTCCCGCTGTGGTTATGGAAGCCGATGATAAAAAGGCAATGGAGCTGGCTCTCATTGAAAATCTCCAGCGTCAGGATCTGAACCCTGTGGAAGAAGCACTGGGCTACCGCAGTCTCATGGCAGATTACGGCATGACCCAGGAAGAAACCGCACAGCGGGTCGGCAAGTCCCGTCCCACTGTAGCAAATGCCCTGCGTCTTTTAAACCTCTGTCCCGAAGTGCTGGCAGTGCTGCGCAAGGGAGCGATTTCCGCAGGACACGCCCGGGCAATCCTCACCCTGAAAACCCCCAGAGAGCAGCAGGAAGTTGCCCAAAAGGTGTGCGCGCTGGATCTGTCCGTTCGTCAGACTGAGCTCCTGTGCAAAAACATGGGCAAGGCCCCTGTAAAAGAAGAAAAGCAAACCAATATGGCTGTAGACTATGTGGCAGAGTGCGAAAAGAACCTGTCTAAACAGTTAGGCCGGGGGGTTAAGATTATCAACGGCAAGCGCAAAGGCAAATTTGAACTGGAATTCTACGGGCAGGAAGATCTGCAGAATCTTCTGGACGCCCTGATGAAATTAGGGAGGTAACACCATGGAAAAGAAACTGTACCGCAGCACCCAGAACAAGATGATCGCCGGTGTATGCTCCGGCCTGGCAGAGTATATCAATATTGATCCCACTATTATTCGTGTCATCTGGGCCCTGATTGGCCTTACCGGTACGGGCCTGATCGCCTACCTGGTCTGCGCCCTGATCATTCCCGAAAAACCCAGCAATATTATTGATGCATAACCATAAGAGAGGTAATAAACATGTTAGACATTCGTAAAATCAAGGAAAATCCCGATGCAGTGAAGGCCGGTCTGAAGGCAAAGGAAGTGGACTGCGACGCCGTCGTAGACAGAATTCTGGAGCTGGATGTGCAGATCCGCGGACTGAAGACTTCCACTGAGACCAAAACTGCCGAAAAGAACAAGCTGGCCAAGGAAAACGGCAAGCTGTTCGGCCAGAAGAAAGGCGCAGAGAAGCAGGGTAAGGATACCGGTGAAATCGATGCCATCATCGAAAAGAACAAGGCTGCCTCCATCGCACTGGACGCTTCCATCGCCGATGAAGCTGCCCAGCTGAAGGAGCTGAATGTGGAATTCCGCACCGCCATGCTGAGCCTGCCCAATCTGCCCGATGCCGACCTGCTGCCCGGCGGCAAGGAAAACAACGAGCCCCTGCGCTATGTGGGCAAGAAGCCCGAATTTGATTTTGAGCCCAAGCACCATGTGGATCTGTGCACCGACCTGGGTCTGATTGACTATGAGCGGGGCGTCAAGCTGGCAGGTGCCGGCAACTGGATGTATACCGGCATGGGCGCCCGTCTGGAGTGGGCTCTGCTGAACTACTTCATCGACACCCACACCGCTGACGGCTATGACTTCATCCTGCCTCCTCACATGCTGGAGTACATGTGCGGCGAAACCGCAGGTCAGTTCCCCAAGTTTGCCGACGAAGTCTACAAGATCTCCAACCCCACCGATGACCGCACGCACTATATGCTGCCCACCGCTGAGGCTGCTCTGTGCTCCATCTACCGGGATGAGATTCTCTCCGAGGCTGATCTGCCCAAGAAGCTCTTCGCTTACACCCCCTGCTTCCGCCGTGAGGCCGGTTCTCACCGTGCAGATGAGCGTGGTATGGTCCGTGGCCACCAGTTCAACAAGGTAGAGATGTTCCAGTTCTGCAAGCCCGAGGATTCCGACGCTGCTTTTGAAGAGCTGGTGACCAAGGCTGAAAAGCTGGTGGAAGGTCTGGGCTTCCATTTCCGCACCGTGAAGCTGGCCGCAGGCGACTGCTCCGCATCCATGGCCAGAACCTACGACATTGAGATCCTGATCCCCTCCATGGACGGCTACAAGGAAGTTTCTTCCGTGTCCAACGCCCGGGATTATCAGGCCCGCCGCGGCAACATCCGCTTCCGCCGCGAGGCCACCGGCAAGCCCGAATTCCTGCATACCCTCAATGGCTCCGGCCTGGCAACTTCCCGTATTTTCCCCGCTCTGGTGGAACAGAACCAGCGTGCTGACGGCTCCATCGTGGTTCCTGAGTGCCTGCGTAAGTACCTGGGCGGTCTGGAGATTATTGAAAAGAAGTAAGAAAGGAAGATCCACATGAAGAAAGCAGTCAAGAAGCCCGCATGGTGGGATGAGTTTATCACTTTTGCCGTAAAGGGTAACGCCATGGCGCTGGCCGTTGGTACTATCATCGGCGGTGCCTTCTCCACCATCACCAAGAGCCTGACCAACGACCTGATCATGCCCGTTGTCAATATCTTCATGGGCGGCGCAGACTTCAGCGAAGCCAAAATCGCCCTGCCCAGAATGCCCTGGGTAGAGCCCACCTATGAGACTGTTGTGAACGAAGCCGGTGAAGAAGTTGTGCAGGAAGTTCTGAACTACCTGACCTACGGCAACTTCATTTCCGCCATCATCAATTTTGCAATTCTGGCTCTGGTTGTGTTCTGGCTGGTGAAGGGTCTGAATAAGCTGGCAGCCATCGGCAAGAAGAAGGAAGAGGAAGCCGCAGCCGCCGAGCCCCCCGCACCTCCCGCTCCCTCTGCCGAGGAAGTTCTGCTCACCGAGATCCGGGATCTGCTGAAAGAAAAATAAGAAAAAAATCCCATATCTTCCGTTTCTCTATTGCAAAACCCTGATTAAATTGCTATAATAATTTTTGGTCAAATTTTATCGATATAAGAAACATCGATAGAAAATAAAAATTTCAAAAGGAGTGACCTCCATGTGCTGCAACCACAAGAGTGTGGATCTGAGCCTGCTGAATGACGTGCTGGAGCACTATGCTGACGTCAAGGGCAGCCTCATTACCATACTGCAAAAGACCCAGGATATTTACGGTTACGTCCCCATCGATGCTGTGTATCACATTGCTGAGCGTACCGGCCTGACTCCTGCCAAGATTATGGGCGTTGCTACATTCTATTCTCAGTTCCGCTTTACCGCTGTGGGTAAGTATCTGATCATGGTTTGTAAGGGTACCGCCTGCTATGTCAACGGTGCTGAGCGCATCATCGATGCCATCAGCGAAGAGCTGGGTATCGGCAACAACGAGACCACTGAGGACGGCCTGTTCAGCCTCAGCATCGTCTCCTGCCTGGGCTGCTGCTCCCTGGCTCCCGTTATGATGATCAACGAGGATACCTACGGTTCTCTGACCCCCGATAAGGTCAAGACCATCCTGCGCGACATCCGCAAGAAGGAGGGCATGTAATGAGCACTCGTATTGTTGTAGGCCAGGGTAGCTGCGGTCTGGCCGCCGGCGCTGGTGCCGTGTATGCCGCACTGGAGGAAAAGCTGAACGGCGCTGCCTCCCTGTCCATTACCGGTTGTATCGGTATTTGCTACCTGGAGCCCATCGTCGATGTCTATGCTGAAGATGGCACCCTGTACCGCTGCGTGCAGGTGAAGCCTGAGAATGCTGAGACCATCGTCAATGCTGTGGCCCAGAATGATTTCTCCCTGCTCAATGACCTGGTCATCAAGGAAGAAGATGCTCAGTTCCTGAGCAAGCAGACCCGTATTGCCCTGCGGCACTGCGGTCTGATCAACCCCGACGAGATCGACGCTTACACCGCTGATGACGGCTACAAGGCTCTGGAGAAGGTCCTGAAGACCATGACTCCCGAGGATGTCATCGAAGAGATCAAGGTCTCCGGTCTGGGCGGCCGCGGTGGTGCAGGCTTCCCCACCTGGTTCAAGTGGAATGCAGCCCGTCAGAGCCCCGGCGAAGAGAAGTACCTGATCTGTAACGCCGACGAAGGTGACCCCGGTGCATTCATGGACCGTGCTGTCATCGAGTCTGACCCCCATAACCTGATCGAAGGTATGCTGATCGGTGCCTACGCTATCGGCGCCAAGGAAGCTATCGTTTACGTCCGTGCCGAGTATCCTCTGGCAATCGTCCGTCTGACCAACGCCATCAAGCAGGCTGAGGAAAAGGGCTACCTGGGTGAGAACATCCTGGGCACCGGCTTCAGCTGCAAGATGCGCATCAAGGCCGGCGCAGGCGCATTCGTCTGCGGTGAGGAAACTGCTCTGATCGAGTCTCTGGAAGGCAGCCGTGGTATGCCTCGCCTGAAGCCTCCCTTCCCCGCACAGGCCGGTTACTGGCTGAAGCCCTCCAACATCAACAACGTTGAGACCTTCGCCAACATCGCATGGATCATCAACAACGGCGGCCCCGCATTCGCTGCTATGGGCACCGAGAACTCCAAGGGCACCAAGGTCTTCGCCGTCACCGGTAAGGTGAACCGCTCCGGCCTGGTGGAAATCCCCATGGGCAAGACCCTGCGCGATGTTATCTTTGACATCGCCGGCGGCATCCGCGGCGGCCATGAGTTCAAGGCTGTGCAGCTGGGCGGCCCCTCCGGCGGCTGTATCCCCGCTCACCTGCTGGACACCGTTATCGACTACCGCGCTCTGGGCGCTACCGGCGCTATCATGGGCTCCGGCGGTATGGTCGTTATGGACGAGACCACCTGTATGGTGGGTATCGCCAAGTTCTTCCTGGAGTTCACTACCCGCGAGTCCTGTGGTAAGTGTGTCCACTGCCGTATCGGCACCAAGCGTCTGTCCGAGATCCTGGAGCGCATCGTCAAGGGTGAGGGCAAGGCCGGTGACATCGAGCTGCTGGAAGAGCTGTGCACCACCATCAAGGACGGCGCACTGTGCGGCCTGGGCCAGACTGCTCCCAACCCCGTACTTACCACTATCCGCTACTTCCGTAACGAGTACGAAGCACATATCAATGAGAAGAAGTGCCCCGCTAAGGAGTGCCCCGCTCTGCTGACCTACTCCATCGATCCCGAGAAGTGCATCGGCTGCAGCCTGTGTGCCAAGAAGTGCCCCGTGGGCGCTATCACCGGCGAGCTGAAGAAGACCTACAGCATCGATCCCAACGTCTGTATCCGCTGCGGCCAGTGTATCCATTCCTGCCGCAAGGGTGCAGTTGTTGTGGAATAAGGAGGGCCTAACGATGAGTGAAATTAAGCTGATCATCAACGGCAAGGAATGTGTCGGTCAGAAGGGCCAGACCATTCTGGAAATTGCCGAAGCCAACGGCATTTTTATCCCCACCCTGTGCCACCTGGCAAAGCTGAAGCACTACGGTGCCTGCGGCGTCTGCGTTGTGGAAGGCGAAGGCCTGCCCAAGCTGATGCGTGCCTGCTCCACCGTTGCTGCTGATGGCTGGAAGATCAATACCGAGACCAAGCGCGTTGTCCAGGCCCGTAAGATCGCCCTGGAGCTGCTGATGAGTGACCACGATGGTGACTGCAAGGGTCCCTGCGGCCTGAACTGCCCCGCTCACACCGATGTGCAGGGCTATGTGAAGCAGATCGCTCTGGGTAACGACACCGAAGCCGTAAAGATCATCAAGGAGAAGATTCCCCTGCCCGCATCCATCGGCCGTGTCTGCCCCCATCCCTGTGAGGACAAGTGCCGCCGCGCTCTGGTGGAGCAGCCCCTGTCCATCGCTTACCTGAAGGCCTTTGCTGCCGACAACGATATGAAGTCCGATGCACCCTTCAAGCCCGAGATTGCTGCCGCAACCGGCAAGAAGGTTGCCATCATCGGCGGCGGCCCTGCCGGTCTGTCCGCTGCTTATCAGCTGGCTGTGAAGGGCCACGCTGTTACCGTGATGGACATGATGCCCGAGATGGGTGGTATGCTCCGCTACGGTATCCCCGAGTACCGTCTGCCCAAGGCTGTCCTGGCTGCTGAAGTGGCTGCCATCGCCGCTCTGGGTGTTGAGATGAAGAACAATGTCAAGGTTGGCCAGGATGTGACTCTGGAGTCCCTCCGTGCTGAGTACGACGCAGTTCTGGTTGCTGTGGGTGCCTGGAAGTCCACCGGCGTTGGCTGCGAAGGCGACAAGCTGGAAGGCGTTCTGGGCGGCATCGACATGCTGCGTGAAGTGAACCTGGGCGGCCGTCCCAACCTGGGCAAGAATGTTGCTGTGGTTGGCGGCGGTAACGTGGCTATGGACGCCTGCCGTACCGCAGTCCGTCTGGGCGCAGAGAATGTTTACGTTATCTACCGCCGTACCCGTGCCGAGGCTCCCGCTGAGGATCTGGAAATCGAAGAGGCTCTGGAAGAGGGCGTCGAGTTCAAGTGGCTGACCAACCCCGCTGAGATCATCGGCGAGAACGGCAAGGTTACCCAGATCAAGCTGCAGGTTATGGAACTGGGCGAGCCCGATGCTTCCGGCCGCCGCAGCCCCGTGCCTGTGGAAGGCAAGTTCGAGATCCTGGATGTGGACACCGTCATCTCCGCTATCGGCCAGCGCTGCAACCTGGCAGGCTTTGAGGGCCTGACCCAGACCCGCAAGGGCACCATCGAGGCCAGCGAGAACAACTGCACCACCAACCTGGAAGGTGTGTTCGCTGCCGGTGATGCCACCAACCGTGGTCCCTCCATCGCTGTCCGTGCCATCGGCGAGGCTAACGATGCTGCTTATGCCATCGATGCTTACCTGTCCGGCAAGGATATGAAGGTTCCCACTCCTTACTACTCCGAGCGTAAGGTCACCGCTGAAGAGTTCGCTGACCGCGAAAAGATCGCCCGGGCTGAGATGTCCTGCAAGGACCCCGCTTACCGTAAGGGCAACTTCGACGCCGTGATCAACGGCTTCACCGATGCTCAGGCCCGCGAGGAAGCTAAGCGCTGCCTGGAGTGCGGCTGCCACGACTTTGACGAGTGCAAGCTGGTGCACCACACCAACCTGTACGAAGTCAACCCCGGCCGCTTCGCCGGTGCTAAGCGTCAGGCTGGCTCCGAGAAGAAGCTGGTTGCCATCGAGCGCAACGAAGGCAAGTGCATCCTGTGTAACCTGTGCGTCCGCGCCTGCGAAGAGATCGCCGGCGAAGGCCTGCTGGGTCTGGTTGGCCGTGGCTTCACCACCGTCATCAAGCCCGAGTTCCGGGATTCCGCCAAGATTGCCAAGTGCGCAACCTGTCTGGAATGCGCCAAGGCTTGCCCCACCGGCGCCCTGAAGATCCTGAAGTAATTTCCATACGCAAAGTCCCGCACCGAAAGGTGCGGGACTTTTTCTATTCCCGTTTCCACCTGGATTGTAGGGGCCGATGACCACATCGGCCCTCGCAAATTGTTATGTTATGTAAACCATAAGGAATATTGAAATCTCAAGCCGCATAGATTGTCCCCAGGAGGGGATGGATTTTGCGAAAACGGGATATTCTATTGATTCTGGGTGCTGTGGCAGCAGCTGTCGTGCTGCTGATTACCCAGTTTACCCATAGCGCAATCAGCACCGGCGCCTGGGGGCTCAGCTTTCGGCAGGAAAATATGCCGCCATCCGGCCCGGCCGGTGTGCAGGAGCTGGCCCGCTTTGATGCGGCCTATCTGGGCAACACAGAAGAGAAAACCATATATCTTACTTTCGATGCCGGTTATGAAAACGGCTGCACTTCCCAAATTCTGGATGTTTTAAAAGATCACAATGTGCCCGCGGCCTTCTTTCTGGTAGGCAATTATATGGAAAAGAATGCAGATCTGGTGCGCCGGATGGTGGAAGAAGGGCATATTGTGGGCAATCACACCATGCACCACCGGGATATGAGCCAGCTTACGGAACAGGAAGCCTTTGCAAAGGAACTGACAGATCTGGAAGCACTTTTCACCCACATTACCGGCAAGGCACTTCCTAAATACTACCGTCCGCCCCAGGGTACATACAGCCAGGATAATCTGCGGATGGCAAAGGATATGGGCTACCGGACGGTTTTCTGGAGCCTCGCCTATGTGGACTGGAATAATGATAAGCAGCCCACGGCGGAAGAGGCCTATTCCAAGCTGCTGCCCCGGATTCACAACGGTGCTGTGGTGCTGCTGCACTCCACATCCCAAACCAATGCCCAAATCATGGACGAACTGCTGACTAAATGGGAATCCATGGGCTATACCTTCGGCACCCTGGATGATCTGTTCCATAAAATAAGCGGGTCTTGATGACCCGCTTATCTTATGCCTTATTTCCGTGATAGGGGAATATTTTTACATTCAGCAGCCAGGCAATGAACACACCGGCAATGGTCTGTACGCACCGCAGAAGCGCGTAGAGGAACACGCGGTCTGTGGTGTAGGAAATGATCAGAATAATAAAGATAGCGGCAGCCAGGCCGCAGAAAGCCTTGCAGCCCACCTTCTCAGCCACTTCCAGCGTCAGCAGCACACCGCCAATGAGGATCAGCAGTTCCAGACCGATATGGAGCCAACCTTCGGGAGCGATTCCCTTTAAAGCTTCCAGCAGGATCATACAGGGAATGCCCACACCCAGGGCGGTAAAGGTAGATTTGATGCGCTTCTTGCCCAGATCCACAGTTTTTTCCGAGCTATCCCGGATCTCGATCATGCCATAAATATAGATAAAAATAGGGTGAATCTCCAGCGCCGGGAAAAACAGCCGCATCAGCTGCCAGAACCAAAAGCCGATAAAAATCGCCAGCACGCTCTTAACTTTGCGAAATCCCACATGCGGAAGACGAATTTTCTCAAGAATTCCCATATAAACGCCTCCTTTTTCTCCATTTTACAAAAAATTAACGGATTTTACAAGTATTTTCCCTTGTTTTTCTCCCGCTGCGCCAGTATAATGAGGCGGCAATCCAAAGAAAAGGAGTTATCTCATGCACAAAAGAATTCTCTGCGCCGTGCTGATGGCAGTCCTGCTGCTCACCGCCTGCGCTCCTGCTGCGCCCAATCAAACCACCGCAGCCCCCGCGGAAACCACCGTACCCACCGAAACCACTACCCAGACTGAAGAGGTTGTCACCACCCCTGTGGAAGTGGACAGCCCTCTGACTTTCTTCTCCCTGACGCTGGGTGAAAACTACGATACTATTTCCTCCCTCACCGCCTATCCTAACGACGATGGCTCTGCCCATATCGAATATGTAGGCACCGAAAAGAAGGTTGGCGATCTGGATGCCGCTTGCCTGCAGGGTATTGTGGATGCCTTTACCGAATCCGGTCTGGCAGCCCTGGCCGGGCAGGATGTCTATGAAGAGGGTGAGGCCAACGGCTCTATGTATGTTGCCTTCCCCGATGACACCAGCTTTAGCGTTGGCTACAGCGGCAACATTCCCGAAGCCTACACCCAGGGCTACGCTGCCATGGATGCTTATTTCCAGACCCTGGTTGCAGATCTGCCCGCATATGTGCCCCAGCCCCAGGTGATGGGTGAGGTAGATCCCGCGCTGCTGGAGCCCATGACCCAGATTCTGGACGGTACCGGCATTGCAAATCTGGATACCTTCTCCATCAGCCAGCTGCCTCTGGACGACACCTTTGGCTTTGCCGCAGGCCTGTCCGGTATGGATGGCATCACCGGCGCTGTCAGCTGCGCCCCCATGATGATGACCACCGCGTATTCTCTGGTAATCGTCACTCTGGAGGATGAAACCAAGGCTGAATCTGTTGCCGATGATTTTGAAAACACCATGGATTGGCGCAAGTGGGTGTGCGTTGCCCCCAGCCACGCGCTGCTGGCCCAGAAGGATAACATGGTTCTGTGCCTGATGGCAAACAGCGACCTGTTCCTCCAGACCCAGCGTGGTGTGGAAGCCGCCGGTTGGACTGTCACCAAGACTTTGGAAAATCCCGATATGTAACAAACAACCGCAGTACCGATAACCGGTACTGCGGTTTCTTGTTTGCTTCATAAGCCCGGGGGCAAGCCTCCGCCCTACGATATATTTTACAGAGATTCCAGAACGCCTTCCACCTTTTTCAGCAGCTGGCGGATCTGCAGGTGCTGGGGGCATTTCTCCTCGCAAAGGCCGCAGTCCACGCAGTCCTTGCAGGTGGCGCCGGGGTTCTTCTCGTTGTTTACATAATTCCAATAAGTCTTCTTGGCCAGTTCGGTCAGGCCGTAAACATTGTGATAAGTATAGGCCTGGAAGATCTTGGGGATCACGATTCCCTGGGGGCAGGGCTGGCAATAATTGCAGCCGGTGCAGTACAGCTCGGAGAACTTCTTCAAGTCTTCCATAGACTGGCCTGCCTGCCGCCACTGGGCTTCCGTCATAGGCACTTCCAGAGATGCCACCGCCGCGTTCTGCTCCACCATGGTGGGGTTCTGCATACCGGACAGGGCGCAGCTGACATCCGGGTTACCCAGAACAAACCGCAGGGCCAGCTCATAGGTGTGCAGGTTGCCGCTGCCCAGCTTCTGTGCCAATTCGGTGGGGGCAGCCAGTCTGCCGCCGCCCACAGGACCCATGACCACCACGCCCAGACCCTTCTTTGCTGCGTAGCTGATCATTTCCTCATTGGCACGATCCAGCAGGTTGTACTGCAGCAGCACACTTTCCAGCTGCGGGCCGTTGTCGATAATATGCTTCAGCGCTTCAGGGGTATCGTGGAAGGAGAAAGAGATATGACGGATCTTGCCTGCAGCCTTCAGCCGCTGTGCCTCTTCCAGCAGGCCCATAGGCACGATTTTTTCGTCAAATACCTTCTGGTTGATGCCCCAGAAATGGTAGCAGTCAATATAATCGGTGTCCAGCTTGGAAAGGCTCTCGTCCAGGGTCTTTTCGTAATCTTCCTTGGTCTGTACCCGATCCAGAGGGCACTTGGTGGAAATATACACTTTGTCCCGGACAGGCTTCAACGCCTTACCCAGGGCGATCTCGCTGTTGTGGTGGCAGTAATACAGGGCAGTATCAAAGTAATTGACGCCCAGCTCATAGGCTCTCATGAGCATTTCCGTAGTCTTTTCCTGATCTACTTCCCAGGAGTCGTCCTCCAGCTGATTTTCCGGGAAGCGCATACAGCCAAAGCCCAGGGCAGAGATCATCATGCCGGTATTGCCAAATTTACGGTATTGCATCGTGTTTCCTCCTCACTTTATCCACAGGGTATCATACAGATCTGTGCGCCGGTTGGCGAAGATACCCATGCTGTCCCGGGTTGCCCGGGGATTTTCCATATCAATTTCCGCGGTGATCACCCCGGGCTCCATATCCAGACGCGCCAGCACCGTGCCCCAGGGGTCGATGATCATGGTCTGGCCGCAGGCCTTTTCGTGGCACTGCTGCGGCGCAATCACATAACAGGAATTTTCCAACGCTCTTGCCCGGAGCAACAGCTCCCGGTGGGCAAACCCCGTGCGTTTACCAAAATCCGCCGGCACAAAGAAAAGCTCTGCTCCCTGCAGCACCATCGCCCGGTACATCTCCGGGAACCGCACATCGTAGCAAATGCTGAAACCAACCCGGCCGATGCCCTCCGCATCGTACACCACCATGTTTTCTCCGGGAGACATATCGTGGGATTCCATCACCGTCACCTGTTTTCCCGGCAGTACCAGGTCGCACAGATGGGTCTTCCGGTACTTGGCCGCCAGGGTGCCGTCCGGGGCAATGAGCATGGAAGTGTTATAGGGCAGCGCCCCTTCTTTTTTCTCAAAAATCGTACCTGCCAGAATCCACATGTTCAGCTGCTTTGCTTTTTCGCTGAAAAACTGGAATGTCCGGCCTCCGGGAATTTCCTCGGCAGCTTCCTTACTCCGGTGGGCAAGTTTATGCAGGTATTCCGGCAATGCAGCCAGCTTTGCGCCCTGTGCAGCAGCTTCTTCCAAAAGCAGACCTGCCTGCCGGAGATTCTCTTCTATATTCTCTGTAGAGGCCATCTGAATGGCCGCAGCAATAAATTTAGACATGGCAATGCCCTCCTTTTTTCCAATATATCACAAAAAAGCGGTGGGAGCAAGCCCCACCGCTTTGTGTTTTATTCCATTACCTGCATCGGCTTTCCGCAGCAGCGGGGAATCACCTGTCCCGCCTCCACATGCATGATTTTATGGCAGATGGGGCAGTAGATATCGCATTCCTTTTCTGCTCTGGGCAGCGCAAACAGGCCGCTTTTCAGTTCTGTTTCCATAGTCCATCCTTACTCACCCGTTGTCGGGTGTTTGTCAGTCATCCCGCTCCTTGTCACAGAAGAGGATATTTCCTTTTATGGCATGGATCTCATATTCATACTCCATGCCATCGCAGTAAAATTCCACTTCCCATTCAGGAATCCGGTCATCCACATCGTACTCTGCCCGCAGGCCCTTCACCTGGCTTTCCTGCAGGCCGGCATGATTCAGGGCAATGGCTTCGGCTTCCTCTTTGGTCAGTGTGGTTTGCTGTTCCCTTGCCGGATGCACGCCATACTCTGTGACCGGGCCAGCAGCGGCTGCACCGCCGGTCATCAGCAGGGCGGCAATCACAACAGAAGCAAACAATCGAATACGCATTGTCGTCCTCCTTAAGAATATGGTTATAAAAAAGCAGGGAAGGTAACCTTCCCTGCTTAGTTCTATGTGGTATTGTGTGCAGGGCGCGGGTGCGCATGATCAATCCTTGTGGGATATCTTTTTATGTGCTGCCGCTTCCTGGAAGCGGGCTTCTTCTATTCATACACTATTGCATATTTTTGAATATTTTTTGTGTATAATCGAAACATTTTTTGAACAGTTTCTTTTTTATAGCAGACTATGCTATATCGCTTCCGCAACCCCCGCAGCGCAACACCATTGGGGATATCTTTTACAGTGTCAGGGAAGGTGCCGTGTAAACTCTGGCTTTGTACTCCTGATCCAGCAGGTACAAGCCCTTGGGATCCTGGCCGAAGAGCTTATAGCGGCTGATCATGGTATCGGCGGAATCTTCCTCCTCCATCTGCTCATCCACAAACCAGTCCAGGAATTTCATGGTCCGGTAATCCTTGGCTTGATGGGCCTCATGGTAGATATTGTTGATCAGGGCGGTGACATAGCGCTCATGCTCCGCAGCCACCTCCAGGGGCTTCAGTACGGAGTCAAATACCTGATCGGGCTTTTCAATGGCTTCCAGCGTTACCTTCAGGCCATTATTTTGCATATATTTCATAAACAGCAGTGCATGATCCCGCTCTTCCTGGGCCTGCACCATGTAGTAGTTGGCATAGCCGTCCAGATCCAGCCCGTCATAATAGTTGGACATATCGAGATACAGATACGCACTGTAAAATTCCTTGTTGATCTGCGCATTCAAAAGCGCCGCGATTTTTTCGTTCATAAAATTTTCTCCTTTCATAGAAAATGTCGCCGGTCCCCGGTATGGAGACCGGCGGTAAAAGTATCGTCGGTAATGCGGTTGTCAGAATTTCGGCTTGATTGCCTTATGGTAGTGGGCATAGGTGCAGCTGGCATCTTTACCCAGAACCTTGCTCTCGGTAACTTCGCCAATAAACATCATGTGGCTTCCGAGATTGACCTTCTCCAGAACCTTGCAGGAGAACATAGCGTTGGTGCTGTCCGTCACATAGAGCAGACCGTTATGGCTGCGCTTGGTTGCGGAAAAAGCCTGGAACTTATCCACATCCCTGCCGGACTGCATGCCAAAATGCCGGATGGTTTCAAAAGGCACATTCTCTGTCAGAACACTGAGGTTGAACTGGCCGGTGGATTCGATGATCTCCCGGGTCAGATTCCCCATCTGCACGGAGATTGCCAGCTTGGTAGGATCGTTGCCAACCTGGAAGGCGGTGTTTACGGTGCAGCCGTTGTCGGTTTCTCCCCTGGCTGTGAGAATAAACAGACCGTAGCTGAGGTTAAACAGCGCCTTGGGGTCTTGGGCAGGTTCTTCCTGCTTAGTGAAAGTAACGCTCCAGCAGGCCCTTCAGGGCAACGCCGTGGCGGGCTTCGTCCCGGGCCATTTCGTGGACGGTGTCGTGGATGGCATCCAGGCCGTTCTTCTTGGCGCAGGAGGCCAGATCAAACTTGCCCTGGGTTGCGCCGAACTCGCAGTCAACGCGCCATGCCAGATTGTCGCGGGTGGTGGCCTTCATGTTGGGCTCCAGATCCTCACCCAGCAGCTCGGCGAACTTGGCAGCGTGCTCAGCCTCTTCCCAGGCTGCCTTCTCCCAGTACAGGCCGATCTCGGGATAGCCCTCACGATGGGCGATGCGAGCCATGCACAGGTACATGCCCACTTCGGAGCACTCGCCGTTGAAGTTGGCCATCAGCTGATCA